>CAZWAW010000009.1:32602-38716 GCA_964632025.1 uncultured Sporosarcina sp. | reverse complement strand
AAAAAAGCTGATGAGACACCAATTTCCCGGTGTCTCATCAGCTTTTTTATTGTATTAAACGACCGGTACCTCTCCGCCAAACATTGCCCACTCTTCACGGGATGGTCCGTAGACACCCGGCACTCGCAAGCCGGCTTGTCTCATGAGCACTGTCATTTGACCGCGGTGATGCGTTTGGTGCGCTGTTAATATACCAAGGACAGTCCCAATCGCCCATTGCTCTCCGTACATCTCTTTTAATTCGGCCAACGATTCATCAGTCCATTGTTCTTTGATTGCAGCAACCATAGCTTCATTTGTTGAACTGTAAGCTCCCGCGATTTCGGCAGCCGTTGTTGGTACAGCTGCATCATGAGGATTCGCTTCGAAATCAAGACCTGTCCGTGACATCATCTCGCCAAGCGTTGTGACGATATGCCACGCAATTCGGCCAAGGGTGCGGTCTTCAGGTGATACTTCTTGTCCAAGAGACTTATCAGTTAATGCGTCTAGTATTTTTTGTGTTGATCCACTTTCATGACTCCAATTAATAAGAAACTCTTCGATTGTTTTAAACAACTAGTATCCCTCCAAATCTTTCTTTACTCTATAATCCTTTTCGCCATTTGTCGTAATTTCTCCTGCAATATCATAAAAATAGAGGACGAGGAGGCATCCTCTATTAGCTGATTGTGGAACTCTTCTTTTTTATCATCTTCCACAACTTTACTCATTATTCCCTATCATGGTTATAATGAAACAACATTGTCATGGTATAATTTCCAAAATTAGAATGGAGGAATCTTGTGGCTCGTAAAAGAATGCAGTTTTCATTCCTACTATTATTTTCTATCCTATTGACAGCTTGCTCGACGACAACATCCGGTGTGGATAGTCCTGAATTTGACCAAGCACAAACTGAATTTATCGAGGAATTAAACATTGAAAAGATTTACACTTCATTGAATGAATTGACGAAAAACCCTCGAGTAGCTGGCACAAGTTCGGAACTGCGGGCAGCCGCTTTTTTGACTGCACAATTGAAGGCGGAAGGATATGAAGTTGCCGTTCAACCATTCGATTTCGAAAGGTACGTCATACCGGAGTCGCACAGCCTAGTTGTCGAAGGCCTAAACAATTCACTCTCCCCCGCTCCGTTTCAATATTCGGTTGACGGTAATGTTGACGGCCAATTGGTCGATGCAGGATATGGCTTGAAAAAAGATTACAAAAAAATTGATGTAAAAGGAAAAATCGCGCTTGTTGCTGTTGATAAAACCGCTTTTTCTGAACTGGTTTTATTGGCTTCAGACGCTGGTGCAAAGGCTATTCTTCTCTATTTCCCCGATGAATTAGAAATTGATAACTGGACGCTTGGTAAAGAACATTTTAACGACTTCATTCCCGCGCTAGCTCTTACTTATGATGAAGGGACAAAGCTTGTTGAATTTGTAAAAAACAGCACTTCCGTCAATGCGGCTGTTAAAATTAAAGGGGCCCGTATTGACAAGGTTGCGTCACAAAACTTGATCGCCACTAAGCATCCCACTTCAGAAGCGAATGATGACATTATACTAATTGGTGCCCATTATGATTCCGTCGATGAAGCACCCGGTGCGAGCGACAATGCAAGTGGTACAGCAGTTGTCCTTGAACTGGCAAGGATGTTCAAAGCGGTTCCAACAACTAAAGAAATCCGTTTCCTGTTTTTTGGTGCTGAAGAAGAAGGATTACACGGGTCAGAAAAGTATGTAAGTGCTTTGACGAAAGATGAAATCAAGCGCTCTGCCGCCATGTTCAACTTGGATATGGTTGGCAGTGCCGATGCCGGAGATTTAGCCATTCAAACGATAGATGGAGCGGACAATACCGTTACAAAAGCTGCAAGTAAAGCGAACGAGGCACTGAATGGTGATCCAATCGAGACCGACTTCGGAGACAGAAGCGATCACACACCTTTTCATAACGCCGGTATCGACGCAGCGTTGTTCATTTATGATCCTGTGGAAGAGTGGTATCATACGCCAGAGGACACAATTGAAAAGTTAAGTAAGGACCGTCTTGTTAACGTCGCCAAAATTGTTGGCACATCGGTTTTTGAACTGACTTTTTCAGGTATTAATGAAGAGTAATGCAAAAAGAGTTCTTTATTCACCCAATTTGGCATAATAAAGATAAAGGGAGGCTGCTTAATGACGACCATTCTAATCGACGCGGATGCGTGTCCGGTTGTGAAAGAAACGATCCGAATAGCGGGGACCTTCGGATTTCGCTGCATCCTTATCTGCGACACGACCCACGAAATGCATCGTGATGGTGCAGAGACAATTATCGTCTCGAAGGGTGCGGATGCAGTCGATTTTGTGCTTGTAAATCGTGTACAGAAAGATGATATTGTTGTTACACAGGATTATGGATTAGCCGCGATGGTACTTGCCAAAAAAGGCCATCCCATCGATCAAAACGGGCGACTCTATACGGAGGACAACATCGACCAGCTACTATACGCCCGTCATACAGCCCAGAAAGTCCGGATGGCTGGTGGACGATTACGCGGTCCAAAAAAGCGCTCCAAAGAAAGTGATTTGAAGTTCGAAGAGAGTTTGAAGAAGTTGTGTGCGGAACTTGTAGACAAGTAAGAATAGAACCTCTAAGCATCTTATCAACAATAGAAATAGAGCCCTAAACCATAATCGGTTGGGCTCTTTTTTATCATTATCGTTATTTTTTGTCTCTTATTTCTTTTAAAAGTTCTATGACACGGTCGTTTTGTGTTTCAATGGATTTTAAACTTTTTTCAATTGTATTTGAAGAAAAAAACACAATCAGTACAATAGCTATTCCGATAACTAACCCCAATACTTTCCCCCCGTAAAATATCTCTTTTTAATATAAATTTTTTCTAGTTTACCCCAGTCTAAAATATTGTCTGTACTCTATACCTTTTTCCTCATTTCGTCACGTATTTCTTTCAGGTATTCATTTCTTTGTTTCGCCGACTTTATAATAGCAAGAACTGCATAAATACCAAATCCTAGAATACCTAAATATATTAATATGGGTAAAATACCTAGTAACGCCATTGAATTCACAAATAAAACCTCCTTTTTTAATATCATACCCTATCGCAATACCAAAAGTATCCATTTTTAGGCACTTAATATTCCCCCCCAATATCTTCTTGTATAAATAACAGAGGATGAACGATATTTAGTTTATTCCACTTAAAACTGTCGATTCAATGATATGTTAATTAGATCAACGTAATACAAAGTTACTGAATAGCCTTCAATTTATATTCCAACTGGAACAAAGTGCTCCATTTCATCATTTGTTGACAACATAAAAACACCTTCCAAAGACAGTGCTAATCTAAGCTCCACTATAATATTGGTTAAAATTGAAATCAAATGCTCCACTATGAACTAAACCCCGAAGCATATCGACTGGCTTTTTTCATGGTTCTGTCATCTTTTGTACAAGTTATGCGTACGTTGAAGTGTAAGCAATCGTTCAGACTAACATTTCCTTAGCAATCAATTCATAGGATTTCAGCTTATCTTTAAAATCGAAAGCAATCATGGCAAGCATCACTTCATCCGCATTATATTCTTCTGCAATCTTTTCAATCTCGGCCCGTACCTTTTGCGGCGTGCCGACAATCATCCGTTTGCGGTTTTCAAGAACTCGTAGCTGTTCATAATGACTATACGGATAAGCGAGCGCTTTGTCGGGTGAAGGAGTTCCAACTGAAGGCATTCCCTGTTCAAGCATTACCATGGACAGATCAAGTGAAGAGATAATCCGCTCAGCTTCTTCTTCCGTTTCTGCACAGGCGAAGAAAACAGCAACTGCCTGCGTAGGCTTTTGCAAATACGCGGAAGGCTGGAACCTTTTATGGTAATGGTTTGCGTACGAAGGGCCACCTTCTCCATTGATGAACTGCGCAAACATATACGGCAACCCTTTTTCTGCTGCGAGCAGTGCGGAACTTTGGCTTGATCCTAACATCCAGACTGGCGGTGCCTCTGCAGTAACCGGCGTCGCTTTCAAGCCTTGATACTTGTGATTTGCAGGCATTGTGTCATTCAAGTACATGAGCAGGTCATCCACTTGCTCTGGGAATTTATCGACATCACGGTGGTTCCCGTCATGCAACGCATATGTCGCACGCGGCATTCCACCCGGCGCACGGCCAATCCCTGCATCAATCCGTCCGGGAAAGAGTGCTTCAAGAAGTTTGAAATTCTCCGCTACTTTATAAGCCGAGTAATGGGGTAGCATGACACCGCCTGACCCTAAACGGATTGTAGACGTAACAGATGCAAGATGTGAGATAAGTATTTCAGGTGAAGACCCAGCAAGCGTCGTTGCATCATGGTGTTCAGAAACCCAGAACCGCGTATAACCCCATTCCTCGGCTCTTTTTGCGAGTTGTGCTGTATGTTTTAGCGATTCCACGGCATTGCTGCCTTCGGAAATCGGCGATTGGTCTAAAATGCTTAATTTTATGGACATAATAGCTCCCCCTATCTTCAGTCCCTCCATTTTACATGAAGTAATTTGTTTATATGGTGGGCATGCTCAGCTTGTAGGTTTAGTAAAGTCATAAAAAGGTAATGAGTACTATTAATGAAGCTGGAGGTAGCCTATGCCGAAAATTCTTTCTGTCAGTACATTCAAACCGCCTCATGAAGTGCAACAGCAACAAGCAGTTGAGTTGACTCGTTCTCTATTTAGTGAGAAATATAATGATATTGAACGGCTTTTGAAAGTCTTTCAAAATGGCGATATCGAGACGCGAAATGTGTGTATGCCACTTGAATGGTATGGTAAAGAGCATGACTTTGAAGAGCGCAATAAGTTATACATTCAACATACTGTCGACTTCGGGGTACAAGCCGTGCTGTCGTGCCTCCAAGGGGAAGGCATGCTTGATGAACCGATTGAACCGTCTATGATTGACGCCATTTACTTCATTTCAAGCAGTGGGATTTCAACGCCAAGCATTGAAGCACGAATTATGAATCGGCTTCCTTTTCGGGATAGTACGAAACGTGTACCTATTTGGGGGCTTGGTTGTGCCGGGGGTGCTACCGGAATTAGCAGAGCATATGAGTATTGCCTTGCCTTTCCCGAAGCGAATGTCCTTGTCCTCTCCGCCGAATTATGCAGTTTGACGTTCCAGAAAGACGATTATTCAAAAAGTAATCTAGTGGGGGTCTCACTGTTTTCAGATGGGGTTGCATGCGCATTGGTTTCTGGAGATAACTCTTTGGTGAAGGTGAAAAAAGCGATGCCTAGGGTTATTGCTACCACTTCGAAACTGATGCCTGATTCTGAGGATGTTATGGGCTGGGATGTTAAAAATTCTGGGCTATACGTGGTTTTTTCAAAAAGCATTCCCTCTGTCATCACAAATTGGCTCGGACCTTTCGTCCATGAATTTCTCAGTGATCATGACCTAACAAAAGACGACATTACACACTTCGTCGCGCATCCTGGTGGTAAAAAGATATTAGAAGCATATGAAACCGCACTAGGTTTTGATCAAAACAAAACGGACATTTCACGCGATGTACTGCGTCACAATGGCAATATGTCATCCCCTACAATTCTTTACGTGTTAGAGAAGTTCATGAGAAGTGAGCCTGCTGCCGGTGATTATGGACTAATGGCTGCACTAGGTCCCGGATTTTGCGGTGAACTGCTGTTATTGAAATGGGAATGAGGTGTTTTACAGATGGTATTTTCCATTGTCATTTCAATCGTCATCTTACAGCGTCTTATTGAACTTGTTGTCGCGAAACGCAATGAGAAATGGATGCGTAGCCAAGGCGCATTTGAAGCAGGTGCCGCCCACTACCCCGTTATGGTTGCCATGCATATCGCATTTTTCATTTCACTTCTTGCGGAAGTCATTCTGCTCGATAGGTCACTGTCGTCAGTATGGATTTTATTTCTCATCATTTTTCTAGTGGCGCAAGTGGCGAGGATCTGGTGTCTTGCTTCACTCGGCAAGTTCTGGAATACAAAAATCATCATCTTGCCGGGTGCGGACGTTGTTCAAAAAGGTCCGTATAAGTGGATACGCCATCCGAATTATGTAATTGTGGCAACCGAGCTCTTGGTGCT
>CAZWAW010000009.1:0-32502 GCA_964632025.1 uncultured Sporosarcina sp. | reverse complement strand
ATAAGTGGATACGCCATCCGAATTATGTAATTGTGGCAACCGAGCTCTTGGTGCTCCCCCTCCTGTTCGGCGCTTATTTAACAGCAATCATCTTTACATTACTGAATGTATGGATGTTATCCGTGCGGATTCCCGCTGAAGAGAAAGCCTTGAAGGAAGCGACGAATTATAAGGAGAAGTTTTCGCAGGACTGATATATATTCGGTACTATTTATTTAGAATTAACCAGGTGATATACCCCGCCAGTATAGCGAACAAATCTAGCGAAGGAGCGACAAGTGTGAGCCGGAGCCATTAGACAGACAGTGATCTTCTGGCGGGCTTATTGCGTAAGGCCATCACCAAGCGACAAAGCGATGTTGGAAGGACACTCCATTTTTTAAGTAACGACTATATAATTGACAAATTCATTCGAACCTACTTTACTAAACGATAAAAAAACGCTGAGCCTACCTAGTCAGCGTTTTCTTATTTTCTAACTATCGAATAACTTTCAATCATTAAGCGATTACTATCTCCTCCGTACGGATTTCATAATAAAGCTCACAATAATCACAACGATAAGTGCTCCGATAATGGCTGGAACAATGTAAAACTCAGCTAATTTCGGACCCCAATTTCCTAGCAACCTACTACCAATCCATGCACCAATGATACCAGCAATCACATTTCCTATGATTCCACCCGGCATATCTTTACCTGCTACTAATCCTGCAAACCAACCGATGATTCCACCAATAATTAAGTATAATAATAATCCCATACATTACATCCCCTTTTAAGTTATTCTTAACCCATATAAAAAGCGCAAATTTCAGACGCTCTATAAACTAATACGCTTTGAAATTATTGAATATACCTCTTTCCACTGGCTCCTCACATTAAACTTGAATTGTATAAGGCGAAGATGATTTAAGTAATCTTTCTACTCCGCCAGGATGATAAGGCATTAACCCATTCGCTGTCGGCAAATCTACCCACTTTATTTCTAAGATTTCTTCTTCGTCTTGAATCGAGCATTCTCCCGATATGATTATTGCTTTAAATGTTAGAAATAATGCATGATGCCCTTTTGCATTGAAAAATGCTTCATTCACCGCCACGATACGTTCAACTTCAATCGTCAAACCTGTTTCTTCCTGGGCTTCACGAATAATTGCTAGCTCTAACGTTTCCCCGTCTTCAACGTCACCGCCGGGAAGAGACCAACCGCTACCTTTGTTATTGACCATCAGTACTTTTTGCTCGTCTTCTTTATAAATAAGCGCATAGACAACATTTACTTTTTTCATTTCTGCCATCCCCTAAAATGTCGATTAACTACAACAGAATTCCCAAAACTACCCTTCATACATTCCTAGATAAGGTGTCTCCTTACCGTCTACTACTACAATATATGCAGGAGTATCCGTTATATATATCTTTGTTCCAACAGGTAATTTGTTAGATGTACCACTTTTAAACTTCCATGCTTTGCCCGTTTGTTTTGTTATTTCTCCAACTTGCTCACCAAGTATATAGGTTAGCTCTTTTACCCATTCTAGATCTTGCGCGTTCGAGTAGACGATACTATCTAATACAAAGATATCCGCATCACTACTTCCAAGAAAATCTTTCGGCGTGGGATTTCCTTTATTAACTTCTTGACAACCTGATAATACCATTAGAAGCGAAGTTATAAAGAGTACTAATCGACCGACTTTCATGGATATACCAACACCCCTTATTCAAAAGTCTTTTCCACATATTCATCACCGTTTATTTAACCCACTATCAAACTATTAATTGATGAGTCACTTGTCCAATAAACATTAATAATCCGATTAAAGACAAAAGAAATCCAATATAAAAAGGCCAGGGGTTGTCTTCTTTCTCTTTATCAAAAGTCTTATAAGTCAATATGCAAAAAACGAGTGAAGTGACAGGTAGAAAACCGTAAACAGGTCCAAATGTAAATGAAACCGCGCCCATAAACATAGCCACTAGTCCGAAGCGGTTTTGTTTTGGGATTCTATCTAAATACGCTTTATCAGCCTCTGAAATACCTTCATCATCTTGTGAACATCTCTTAATAAACTCCATACATTTTTTATAAAGTCTCATAATTCATATGCCCTAAAATTCATAATGACCTCCTATATTCGTAACAATACGGAACAACACTATTACTTATACGTTATTAATGTACAAATGGTTCCATATTCTACAAACAATAGGATTTTAACTATTTTCACAACATAATCTCTCCAAATTTAATTTCCAAATGCGAAGGAGCACACCTGTTAGGGGGTGCTCCTTCGCATTTTACACTTTTACCTTTTCATCAGTCAGATACGTCAATGTTTTCCCAGTAAATCCGAACAATATCGTTAAAACCGGTGACAACAGACAAAAGAATGCAAATGGCAAGTAATCTACTGTTGCGACACCCAACACACCTGTAATGAATATACCGCAAACGCTCCACGGTACTAATGGATTGACAACCGTGCCCGCATCTTCCATCACTCTACTCAAGTTCTTATTCGCTAACCCTACTTTTTCATATTGTGATTGGAAAGCTTGCCCTGTCAATAATATCGACAAATACTGTTCACCAATTAACACATTAATCCCAATCGCCGTTAACGCAGACGCCGCAATGACGGAGGACACTTTCTTCAAAATACTCTCAATTTTCCCGAGTAGACATTGGACAATTCCAAGTGTAAATAACAATCCACCCATACTAAGTGCCAGCAATACCAAACCGATTGTAAACATCATACTTTGCATCCCGCCACGCGTGAGTAGTGCATCAATATCTTCGATTCCTGTCGTTGAAACAAAGCCTTCGAATAAAATCTTAAACACTTCTGGGGCACTGAAACTCTGATGGAAATAGGAAATCGCAATTGCACTGACCGAGCTTAACGCCAAAGTCATGAGTGCCGGGACTTTCATTATCGTCAAAACAAAGAGAACAACTAGCGGAATGATCGTATACCAGTGGATCATCCCTGTTTCCAACAAACCATTTTGGAAATAGGCGATTTTATCAACATCGCTTAGTGTGACACTTGGCGAAAGTACACCAAAGAAAATCAATGATAAAACAAATGCTGGGATTGTCGTCCAGCCCATATTTCGAATATGTTCAAACAAATCAACACCTACGATGGAAGAAGCCAGATTTGTCGTATCTGACAGGGGAGACATCTTATCTCCAAAAAATGCTCCAGAAACAATTGCTCCAGCAGCGACAGCCAGCGATAAGTCGAGCATAGTCGCCATCCCAATAAATGCCACACCTACTGTTGCTACTGTCGTCAACGAACTACCGATTGAAACACCAACAATTGCAGTAACAACAAAAACAATCGCAAAGAAAAATGACGGTGTAATCAGATTAAATCCAGTATAGATCAACGTCGGAATCGTCCCACTCATGATCCAACTACTAACTAAAATACCGATGAAGAAAAACAGGAATACTGCACTCATACCCGCTCCTGCTCCTTCGACTAGGCCACCTTCAAGTTTACGGTACGAAACTTTTTTGAGCAGACCGTAGCAAATTAATAGTAATATTGAAAACAAAATTGGCAAATGCGGTACTGAATCAAATTTAACAATACTAACACTAATTATCGTTACAATGGCTGCTATAAGTGCTAGCGCCTCTAGAAATGTCGGTGAAATAACTGCTTTTATACGAAACATGATGAAATCCTCCTCGATGATTTAAAACTATTTTCGGATACAAAAAAGCCCCTTCAATCCCTTGGAAAGGGACGAAGAAGCTCTCCGCGTTACCACCCTAATTGATGGACCAGTTCTAGACTGGCCATCCACTTCATTAGTTGTTGAGAAAATCGGATGGCGTACTTCATACATATTGTTGCCTGAATTCTCACCTACCATTCAGTCTCTTGCTGCTGCTCGCAATATGATTACTGGACCATCTCTCAAATATATTTAATTTTAATTGTACTAGTTGCTATTCCTTTTGCGCAAAAGTAAAAGTAATTGATTTGAATCTTATCATGTTCAGCGGGCATGTCAAGAAATTTATGGAACGCAGAAAACTTAGCGTTTTCTAACTTTTCCACTAGTTATTAACGCTCACACGCAAAACCATCTTTATTGCCATCCATCTTTTCTGAGTAGGCAGGATGCCCCTTCTTCACACCGTTCGGATATTTCTGACGCAGTTCAGTACAGTTTTTAAACGCTTCATTAGCACCAGAAACAGCTTGTGTTTCAGGTTTCTTTTCTGCATATGTTTCGCTGTCGAACCCGCGATCAGTCGCATAATCTTCAAGTGTCCAGATGCCAATTCCCGCTTTTTTGGCCTTCTCTTCTGCTTTCTTAAAATCATCTAGATGCCGTGTATTTGGCGGATAGACGTACCCCACGCGGGCAAGCCCTTCTTCCAACAGTTTTTCCTGAACACTTACACCATCAATATAAATATAAGCAAGCAATCTGTCATATTTATCTGTTTTTCCACCGACATCGAATTCGATTTCTAATTTCCCGCTGTTCATCAACTCACGATTGCGCTCTTTTGCTTTCTCACCGAATGGTTGCTTTCCGAGGCGTGGATGATTCGTTTCCGGTGTATCAATTAGTAAATACCGGACATTCTGTTCTTTACCTTCATACATAATTTTTATCGTATCCCCGTCAATCGTCTTCACAAGCTCCACCGGGATCAAACCCGACCGACTCGGCTCTGATTCTTGTTCTGGGAAAAACACATTGTATACAATTACAGCAAGCAAGACGAGACCGATACTTACTTTGCCAGCTGGGGTTTTCCACATTTCATTCTTTTTTTTCTTCGTCATCTTTTTCATTCCTTTTTTCGCTCAACGTTTAAATTGACGCTATATAATAACCGATTGCTGCGAGAATAATCCCACCACCATATGTTAACAGGAAATACAGTGAAGCATGTTTTTTTTCATCATTTCTCCACAGCTCAATCAGTTCTTTATTCATCGTAGAAAATGTCGTCAAGGCTCCCGCAAGACCTGAAGCTACTAATAAAGTCCACATCCGTGGTAGTTCCATTCCAAAAACGCAACCAATCAATAATGCACCAGCCAGATTAACAACCAATGTACCCTTTGGTATTTCACCTGGACGATTCATGTAGGTTGAGATTAAATACCGAATGATAGCCCCGAAAAAACCACCGATTCCAATCATCAAAAAGTCGATACTTGTCATGTTCGCACCTGCTTCCTGCCTAGACGAAAGCCAAGTGCCCCGGCAGAAAATCCACCTATGATACTGCACAGGACATATAATCCTGCGAGGATGAACTGATTATTTTCTACAAGTACAAAAGTTTCCACGCTCAACGCGGAAAACGTTGTAAATGAACCAAGAAAACCCGTTGTCACTATATCTTGAACATCTTTATGTACGGATAGTGTGCGAAATGCACCTGCAATGATGAAACATAATACAAACGTTCCAATCACATTCACGGTAAGCGTTGATATGGGAAATCCCGATACATTCGGAAGTGCCTGTCCAATTAGCACCCGCATGATTGCTCCTGCTGCTCCGGCCAAACCAATCCACAAGAGCTTCTTCATAGGCTAACTTTTTCGAGGAGCCTAAGTGAAAGCACCGTTTCAAGATCCAATCGCTTTTCCACTTTACCAAATTGGATATGAATTTCATCACCATCACGCCGGATGACTTCACCCTGTCCGAATACACGGTGTTTGACCGCTGTTCCAACCGCTAGCTCATCACTATCTTGAATTCCATCAGGATTGAGTGCAATCGCCGCTTTCGTAATCTTCACGGGTTTCTGCTCTTTTTTCGCTTCACCCGGTTTCAGGAGGAGGCCCCGCACTTCATTCAGAAACCTAGAATCTTCTTTCGGTTTCCCTTCGTCTTGGCCGTATGACAGCAATTCCAACCGGGTTTTCGCACGTGTCATACCAACGTAGAAGAGCCTTCGCGCTTCTTCCAACATGGCTACATCACTTTCATCTTCCTCAGACGGAATAACCCCTTTTAGCAAGTCAATCATGAACACACGCCGAAACTCAAGCCCTTTGGCACTGTGGAACGTCGATAATGTCACAGCATTTTCCTGTGCATTGAATTTAGCATTTTGTACCGCCTGTTCGAGCTCTTTCAAACGGCTCGCAAATTCGACCATCGTCTTAAGTTGTGAAGCAATACCTTCGAGCGTATCCAAAATGCTAAGGAGACTATCAAATCGGTAGCCAAATTTTTCAGCCCTACTTTTCAATGCCGCCTCATAACCAAGATCGTTGCGAATCAGCTGAATCACCCGTTCCGGACGCATGTCAGGAATCACAGCGTAGCCCTTTTTATAGTCGACTAACTTTTTAACTTGACTGTCTTTCATTTCAACCGTTTGAATAAACGCATCGAAAACATTCCCCGTTGTTTCGGTATTTTCAAACTGCGTAAGCATGTTTCGCGAGATGAAAATATTCATTTTCATAATGATTTTAGCAAATATATCTTTCCGTTCCGTATTAAAACTGAGACGCATGAAGTTCAAGATATCTTCAACAATCCAATGCGAGAAAAACTTATCGTCTGCATCCTTCATATAAAATGGAATGCCTCGCCTATGCAGTTCGCTCACGAACATCGTTGACGATGAATTATTCCTAAACAAAATAGCAATCTCATTCAAGTTCTGCTCACCAAGCAGTTCGTACGTTACATATTCCAACTGCCGTTTCGGGCTATCAAGCTGTTTAATATAGATCGGCTCCACTTTGCCGTTTTCTGTATGCATGTCTTTTGGATAACGCTTTTTATTTCGTTTGATAAATTTCGAAGCCGTTTCCACGATTTCTTTTGACGAGCGATAATTGCGTTCCATCATCAGCACTTGAGCGTCAGGATAAACGCTCTTGAAATCAAGAAGATAATCCGGCTCTGCCCCACGCCACGTATAGATTGACTGGTCATCATCCGCAACAACGCAAAGATTGCCATGATGCGCTACAAGATGCTCCACAATTTTATGTTGAACAAGAGATGTGTCCTGGCTTTCGTCGGTCAGGAGATAGTCATAGAGGTTTCGAAAGTGCTCACTAAGCTGCTCGTCTTCTCGAAGTGCCTGTTCCGCAATCGTCAACATATCGTCGAAATCGAGTAGCAAATGACCGCTTGTGCGTGTCTTATACTGTTCATATTTCTTAGCGATGCGCCCTGCCTTGTCAACAGGCCCCTCTAGCTCCTCCCATTTCCCAAGTGGTATCATGCGGTTTTTAATCCCACTGATGAACGTCGAAAGGGATGATAGTTCATCATCCGTGCAATCTTCTTTCAATACCTCTTTATAAATTCCTTTCAACAAAAAAGTCTTGTTGACTGACTGGCGCCCCGTTCCACTACCTTCGATCAGCTCATACGTTGTACCAGTTTTCTCTAAGTAGCGTCGCGCAATCATAAATGCCAAACTATGGATTGTGGAAAAATCAACACGGGCGCTGTGCGGGAAAAACCTTGTAAAACGCTCCGTCATATCCTGCGCAGATGCCCGGCTAAATGTAATTGCTTTAATACGCTTCGGATTGACGTTCTTTTCTTCAATCAAATAGCCGATGCGCATAATCATTGTCGTCGTTTTCCCAGATCCCGGGCATGCTAAAAGAAGAAGCGGACCATCTGTTTGCAGGACCGCCTTCTTTTGTACATCGTTCAAATCTATAGTCAATTCTTTCTTTTTACGTTCAAAAAAGTCGTCCATTTTACCATAACTCCTTTAACTTACACTGTACTTAATTTACCATACGAACGCCTATTTGTAGAGAAATCAAACGTCGTTCATACAAAAAAGCCCCCACACAATAGTCTGTGCAGAGTACTCGGGATATTCTTAATCAATTAGTTCCACTCAGTATGCAAGATAGAAAATATTAACGCATCGTGGGAATGTCCGTTTTGGAATAAATAACTTCTCAACTTGCCTTCTTCCACGAATCCATTTTTCTTTAACAGTCCGATAGATGCACGATTTGCAGGAAATGTGACTGCCCCCATGCGGTGCAATCCAAGTTCATTAATTGAATAATCCAAAACTGCTTGCAATGCTTCAGAGGTAATGCCGCTTCTCCAAAAGTCTGGATGTAATTCAAATCCGACTTCGGCTTTTTTCATACCGAGCGCCAAGTTATTTAATCCAATTGTGCCTACAAACCGGTTCCCGTCTTTTAGCGTAATCGCCCAACGCATTCCTCTTTTTGTTTCATAAGTACTTTTGAAATGCTCAATAATTTTTTCTGCCTGAGCTAACTCGTACATCGGATCCATGCCATAATACTTTACCACTTCAGGGTTTGAAAAAATGGTGAATAGTGCAGGCGCATGGCCTGGTTCCACTTCGGTCAATCGAAGACGTGGCGTAGTTAAAATTGGAAATGTCATACGAGTCCCTCTTTCACTTCATTTTCAACTACATCTGCCAAGGCGAACGGATTGCATTGTTCTATATACTTTTCTTCCGCGGGAAAATACCGTTGTTCATACTTTAAAGCGATTTCTTCCTTATTTCCCATATAGATGTCCCTATCTGAGATACGTTGTAACCTCGTCTCTTTATCCAACTCCAGATAGATGACTGTTTCAAAATACGGTCTCAGTTCAGGACGTTGTAGAAAAACCCCTTCAACGATTACTGAAGTTCCCACTGGGATTTCAATTTTCCGCAGCATATAACTGTCAGTTTCTCTGTTATAAACTTCGATTGTTTCATTCACATCCAAACCACTTTTCAATGGTAGCAGTAACTTTCGTATTAAATAATCATACCGCCATTGTAAATGATAGTAGCAATACCATTCTTCATAATTCTCATTATAACGAACTTCTTTTTTGTGTACAAAATCATCAAGATGCAAGATCACTGAGCCCTCTAGCTGTTGCTGCAATTTATAGGCATATATCGTTTTCCCCGATCCGCCAAGACCATCAATTCCAATGAGAGTGGAACACTTAGAGTGATTTTTCATTTTGGTATTCCCATTTCACGAAATGGATAGAACCTGAATTTCACTGAACCAATGACTGATTTTTCGTCGATGAAACCGATGATTCTACTGTCTGTACTGTTTCTTCGGTTATCACCGAGCACGTATAAATAGCCTTCAGGTACTTCCACTTTAAAGTCTTGTGTTAACTTTTGGCCTTCAAAAATTTCAGCTTTATTCGTTTGCACATAGTCCTCAACATATTCCACGCCATTTATATAAAGTTGGTCGTTGTTCATGACGACGACATCTCCTGGAAGGCCAATTACTCGCTTAATGAAATTGTCCTCTGAATCCGGAGCATGGAAAACAATCATGTCAAAATGGTCAATCTTATACACTTTTGAGATAACAACTTTATTATCATTTTCAAAAGTCGGCTGCATCGATTGACCAGATACAACGACTGGTGTAAATAAAAATTGGCGTATGACAATTGCAATGACGAATGCAATTGCTACAGATTGTATCCACGAAATGAGCTCGCTTTTGCCGCCTTCTTTCATACGATACCCCCATCCACTGTATAATTCATATTATTAATCATATAACGTTACTATGCGTTTATAGACTACTATGCTCTATATTCTATTCTTTATGATAAATTCCTGCCCAACTTAAAAGTTTCTTATGTTAACAATCGCTCTTCGTTTACCACGTCTGTTGATTAACCATTTATTCGCATAAAATACTGGTGAGGAGTGCTTGATATCCTCCATTTCCACTGGACCATTTTCAGCCCGCTTTCGGCTAACTATTCACGACAGATTTACTGTGGGGTCCAAGTGTGGCAAAGAGTATACATCTCTCAAGTTATGTCTTTTAGAAAGTGACACTTCTTTAAAATAAAAAAGAAAAAACAATACAAGGAGCGCCTAGTGTTTGATTACTATTATTTACTGGGTATTTTTAGTTAATCAACAGATGTGTATTTTAATATAAAAAAAACAAAAAGCACTGAACTTTTGAGGTTCGGTGCTTTGAATGGTATAGACTATTTACCAAAAAACAAGAAAGCTCCAGACAATTTATTATTTCAAATCCGAAAATTCTTGCTCACTGCCATCTGTAAATTTAATTTCCAAGTCGAACTCCGCGTAATCTTCTGCTCCAAATGCTTTGGATACCTTTTCGATGACTTCTTCTCTCGTCATGTCTTTTGTTAATCCTAACTCTTTAAAAATTGGTTGCAATTCACTAAAAGCCTTATCTCCCGATAATTTGATGTCATTTAATTTGTTCTTGTATTCTGCTTCAGCTCCAGAACTATCCAAGTCAAATGAAACTTCAATTGCATCTCTCTTGTTGGCTGTATCTATATCTAAATCAAATGAACGGAAACCGAACTCACTTTGAATTTCCTCATTAGAAGGAGCATTCTTTACTATCTCCTTATCGTTACACGCACCTAGTACAAGTGCCATCGATAAAAGTCCTGTGATGTATACGGAAAGCTTTTTAGTATTCATAAGATGATTCCCCTTTTCAATGTGTGGTTTATGTTTTTAATTCATTTTTTCAAGTAAGTTTACATGTCACATTGAGAACGGTTATCCACTGATTGGTAGGGTACTTGAATAAATAGTGTAAAAAGGATAAATAAGAACGCACATATAATCTTGCTTTCCCGGGAGCTGCCTTACAATGTTCGACAGAAAAACCGATGCTTATATATAAATATAACATAACTTATTCTGTCAGTACCATTGTGAACCAAAAAATATGCATCGTTTGAAATAGCGGTCGCCTGCTATTTAGTGACGATCATTGAAGGCATCCAAAAATGTTTAAACAAATAAATCCCTACACATGGGTATTATCCTAAGATTATATTAGCAAAAGCATTAACTATTTTACCGATTCGGTTATATCTCCCACTAGCAAAGCGGTTCCGTCAAGTGACGGAACCGCTAGATGATTAGGATTTATTTCATCTCTAATCAGAAACCTTCCAAATTTCTCGGAAGCCTTCTGTTCTTAAACTTTGAAATGGTTCATTGCGGTGTGCAGATTGTCACTTAACCCCGACAATGTATCTGCGGCTTGTGCTACTTCACGAATTGCCCGAAGTTGCTCGTCTGTCGATGCACTAATTTCTTCACTTGCCGCTGCTGTTTCTTCAGCTGTCGCTGCCATTGTTTCAATCGTCTGCATAACCGTTTCTTTATGTTCGACAACTTTATTCACTTCTTCATAGACACTACTGATCGATTGTTCTAGCTTGTTCATAAGACCTGAAATATCTCCGAACGTCACTTGTGTGGCCTCTACGACTTTACCTTGTTCCTCAAACGTCTCCCCGGTTTCTCTCATTTGCACGGAAACTTGACGAGAGCCATTTTGAAGTTCTTGAACGGTTGCTTTTACTTTCTCTGTAGCACGTGCAGATTGTTCAGCGAGTTTCCTCACTTCGTCGGCAACGACAGCAAAGCCCTTACCATGTTCGCCAGCACGTGCAGCTTCAATGCTCGCATTGAGCGCCAACAAGTTCGTTTGTGTAGAAATTTGAGTAATCGTTTCCATGACAACTCCGATTGCACCCACTTTTGTTTCCAAATCCCCAACGACATCTGCCATCGATTGCAAGTTCGTCTTCCAATCATCAAATGATGATTGAAGCTGATTGACTTGGCTTAGCCCGCTTTTATTGACTTCTTCCGCTTCTGTCGCAATGCCAGTCATGATACCTACTTTTTCTTGAATCCCAATGAGCTGTTCGCTTAAATAGTCAACTGTTCGCGTCACGTCTTCTGTATCGTGTGTGGATTTCGTTGCTCCTGATGCGATGTCATCGATAGCCCCAGCCATCTGCTCACTAACGGCATTCGTCTCTTCTGCGGACGCACTCAAGCTTTCTGCCGCAAGACGAACTTCATCGACAGAACGGGTAACAAGTGTAATAACGTCACGAACTTTTGAAGTCATAGCATTAAAATTGTTTGCAAGTTGACCAAATTCATCTTTCGATTTCACATCCGCATATGTGTTAAGGTTTCCTTCCGCCACTTTATCCATTGCTTCACGAATCTCACCGAGAGGACTAACAATTTTCGATATTAGGAACCAAAGAACAACTATCATCACTATTCCTGCCAGTATGAAAGTTATGATGATTAAGTTCCTAGTTTTACTAACAGAACCATCAATTGCATCTTGATCGAACGCGGCACCAACTGTCCAACCGAAATGCGGGACTTCTGTGAAGACACCGACCATTTTATTCTTATCTTCATTGTATTGTCCGATGCCTTTACTTTTTTCATCATTAAATAATGTCGTTAAATAAGATAAATCTGCCAATTCTTCTTTATCTGTTAGTAAATAAGGGTGGACGATTGCCCCATCATTACTGTCAAATAAGAACGGGTAGCCTCCAAATCCAAATTCACTTTTGGATACACTGTCCGTAATATTCCCCAAACTAATGTCTACCCCAATAACACCCACAAGTGAATTGTTACGTTTCATCGCTTTAGATGCTGTAATAACATACCCACCTGACGCGGCATCGACATATGGATCCGACCATACGACTTTGTCCGGTTGTTCACTGGCTGCTGTGTACCATACGCGGCTAGTTGGATCAAATCCATCGATCACGAGATGCGGAACAAATTTGGTGTATTTGTTTTCGAATCCAAAATACATTAAATCCGTATCCGTCAATTGTCCCATATAATCAGTAAACGCCTTTTCAATGCCTCGACTTAATTCGTCATCGTTTCCGTTGCCATATTGCGTCTCCATAAAAGAGGTGACTTCCGGATTTTCGGTAAGCAAATATAACATTTTTTCAAATTGCAACATATTGTTTTCAATCGATCGACTCATCTCCTGTACAGCAACTTCACTTTGATTTATAAGGACATTTTCCGTTTGCTTTTGCATTTGAAGATTAACAAACAAGTTCACTATTGTAAGGATAATGATAAATAATGCTATTACACTCACAATGATTTTTGCTTTAATCGACTTCATTAAACTTACCTCCTTCTACTTCGATTCGACAAACTTTACTAATAAACTTTGATTTAACGAGTCTACTTTTTCAATTATAGTCTAATAGTCACTAGAATGAAAGAATGTTTTAAATTATGTAGCATATTTACACTTCTCGAATATATGCAAAATAAAAAACGCCATTCTCTGGCGTTTTCACCTATTACTTAATACGTTGTAAATGTTTCGTACAATTAAACAACTCGCATAGGTTTCTATCTTCTTGCAATTTAATAATAGTGATTGATGTGTTTGCCAAGTCGACAGTTAAATCTTTGTAAGGAACAAGCTCTTTTATCAATCGACCAATAAATCCACCATGGCTGACCACCAAAATTCGTTTATCAGGATATAATTCTTTCATTTCCTCTATGAAAGCTAATCCACGTGAACTAATTTCCGCCGGCGGTTCAAAACCGAGCTCAAGCTTTCTCCAAGAGTGTCCCCATTTTTTTACGCGCTCTGTTTCCGTCAATCCTTCAACCAAGCCGCCCCCTGATTCTCGCAGGCGATTGTCCGATAAGAGACGGATATCAGGCATACTATCCGCAATGATTTCAGCTGTTTTTGCGGCACGAATTAAAGGACTCGTGTAAATGACATCCCATCGTTCGCCAGAAAGCCTTTGAGCTACACGGTGTGCCATCTCAATTCCTTCTTCATCTAATGGAATATCTGTACTTCCTTGCGCTCTTCCCTCTTTATTCCACGCGGTAACGCCGTGTCGAACAAATCCAATTATCGTAATCGTAAACGCCCCTCACTTTAAATTTATTAACTAACCAATTTCAAGTGTTTCTCATACGACATATCCGAGCGATCTTAGTACATTATTCATAAATGATTCCGTATACAAGTAAACTTCCTCACGCTCTGGTTCCTGATAAATGTCATGGTACAGCCGTTTCCATTGCTTATACTGAAACTCAGAAAGTTCCTGTCGGATAAACCATTTCTTAGCAAGTACTATATCTGTGATTTTATCATCTTCTGCAATATGCATAAGCACCGGTATATTATCAATACTTCTTTCATTCTGAGCAACTAATTTCATGAATGACTGTAACTCTTTATACCAGGATACGGTGCATTCATCTTTATATAAGTCGTCTTGCTTAGCTTCTTCATATAAATCACTATTACGTGTTAACATCTCAATGCCAATTTCATGATTCAATTTCATGGATGACGAGAATTTTGTCAATACGTTCGAAAATTTAGGCGGCTGATGGCGGAGTGCTAACCATGGAGAGCTAAAAACAGCCCCTGCGCATTCTATTTTCTTTCGTTGTAAAAGACGCATCACGAAGGTGGCACCTATTCCATGTCCAATGATGAACAAAGGTAAATTATCATCGAGACCGACCGCTATTAATTTTTCCACAAATTTTGCGTATGCATCAAATTGTGCATCGTGGATTTTCCCTACGCCCTCCGCCCCATGTCCAGGTAAATCACCTGTTACGACATGAAATCCGCTGTTTCGGAGTTTCTGAATAAGCCATGCATTTCTACTATGATGTTCGTACACATTATGGACGATGGCCACGACAGCTTTTGGTGGCCCTTCCGCTTCCCATTTCCACATGGTCATCTTCCCCTTATCTATCTTGTTCTTTTATCTATCTATTTCCCTTTTTATCTACAATAAAAACCTAATCTTTGTTAGGATAATTATACACTACCTAAAGAAAAGAGGAGAGCATCATGATTTATCCTTATAAAGGAAAATCGCCTGTAATCGATCCGTCCGTTTTCATTGGCGACTTCACGACGATTTCAGGCGATGTGACAATTGGTCCTGAATCGACAATTTGGTTCAATACGGTAATCCGCGGAGACGTATCTCCAACAATTATTGGACGTAAAGTAAACATTCAAGACTTGTGTTGCCTTCATCAGAGCCCACAGTTCCCGCTTATCCTTGAAGATGAGGTGACAATTGGACACCAAGTAACGTTACATAGTTGTACGGTGAAAAAAGGAGCGCTTATCGGCATGGGTTCCATTATTTTAGACGGCGCTGAAATTGGCGAAGGGGCATTCATTGGTGCAGGCAGTCTCGTACCGCCTGGTAAGAAAATCCCTCCGAATACGCTAGCACTCGGATCGCCAGCAAAAGTTGTGCGTGAGCTAAATGACGACGATCGCGCAGATATGGAACGGATTGTCCGAGAGTATGCCGAAAAAGGGCAGTATTATAAGAGTTTGCAACAATAATAAAAGGGCTGCCCTTGAAGGCAGCTCTTATTTTTTCACATATAAAAAGATCACTAAACCAATCAGTACAAAAAACACAACAACTCCAACCAGTAGCAACAAGCCTATTAGACTTAAAGCCCCCATACTTTCTCCCCCTCAATCGTGCCATTTTTTTATTAATTGTAGCACTAAGTTATTTTACGTGTGTTGAAGAAATGGACAACAGAACCGAGAAACTCTGCGACACCGCTAAACCAAATATCCTCTAAAAGAAAAACGCCGGAAGACAGGCATCCCTGTCTTCCGGCGTCTACATCTAATTACTTCCCAGCCAGTTCTTTCAACGCTCCAGCTTTATCCGTTTGTTCCCACGGCAGATCAATGTCTGTACGGCCAAAGTGACCGTATGCAGCTGTTTGTTTGTAAATTGGACGGCGTAGATCGAGCATTTTGATGATACCTGCTGGACGAAGGTCAAACAGTCCACGCGTAAGCTCAACAAGTTTACTTTCCTCGATAGTGCCTGTCCCAAATGTATCGATAGAAATCGATACGGGTTGTGCAACACCGATTGCATAAGCAAGTTGCACTTCACAGCGATCTGCAAGTCCTGCAGCAACGATGTTCTTCGCAACATAACGAGCCGCATATGAAGCTGAACGGTCCACTTTCGTCGCATCTTTCCCTGAAAACGCACCGCCGCCATGACGCGCATAACCACCGTATGTGTCGACGATGATTTTACGGCCAGTAAGACCTGCATCTCCTTGAGGTCCACCTATTACGAAACGGCCAGTTGGGTTGATGAAGTACTTCGTGTCTTCATCAATTAAATCAGTTGGTACAACTGGGTTAATGACGAATTCTTTAATGTCGCGCTGAATTTGCTCAAGTGTTATTTCTGGGTGATGTTGCGCTGAAATAACAATTGTATCGATCCGTACAGGTTTATTATTTTCATCATATTCAACAGTTACTTGTGTTTTTCCATCTGGGCGTAGATACGTAAGCGTTTCATCTTTGCGTACTTGTGCAAGTCGGAAAGACAGTTTATGGGCTAAGCTAATTGGTAACGGCATCAGTTCAGGTGTTTCATTACAAGCGTAACCGAACATCAAACCTTGGTCACCAGCTCCAATTGCTTCAAGTTCATCATCAGTCATTGAACCTTCACGCGCTTCAAGTGCTTGGTCAACGCCTGCAGCGATGTCAGCTGATTGTTCATCGATTGCAGTCAGAACTGCAGATGTTTCCCAATCAAAACCGTATTTTGCACGTACATAACCAATTTCTTTCACCGTTTCACGCACAACTTTCGGAATATCGACATATGTTGTTGTCGTAATTTCCCCTGCAACTAGGACGAGTCCTGTTGTAATTGTCGTTTCACATGCAACGCGGGCATTCGGATCTTCTGCCAATATAGCATCTAGAATAGCATCCGAAATTTGGTCACACATTTTGTCTGGGTGTCCTTCAGTTACCGATTCTGAAGTAAATAGTTTACGGTTTGTCATTTTATTTCCTCCTTATATCCTACGAGATTGATACGGTACTCATATGTCCCATGTAGAGTCTTTTCGATATGAAGAGACTACAAGCCATTGCGAGCTCTATACACGAGGATTAAGGGCGATATCATATAAAAAGCCCTTCGCTCACGTAATAATACATGAGGAAAGGCATGATTTCATAAGCACCTTTCACTCTTATCATACAAGGACTGTGCCTTGCTACAGGTTTGGCACCTTCGCGCAGACAAAATGTCTTTGCAGGTTGCCGGGTTTCATTGGGCCTGACCCCTCCACCAGCTCGGGATAAGAGTATCCGTTCAACTATACATGCTACGAAAAATCTTGTTCCATGTCAAATCTTTTTACCCATTTTGCGTATAAATACTTGAGGTTTGAATTAGTATAGATTATTATTCTTAATGTGTTATACTAATTCAATAATGTGATGACACCCAATTGATTGGGACTATATGCAAAGGACGGTACATACTTATGATATCTGCGAAAATTAGTGATGACCTTAACAAACTTCTTTCTGGTAAGAATATAAACATTCAACTTTCAGTTCCACAACTTGTTGAAAAATCGATTTCACGTGGTGAAGCTCAATTGACATCAGACGGAGCGGTTACTGCTCAGACAGGAAAATATACAGGTCGTTCACCTAAGGACAAATATATTGTTGAGGAAGCGTCCTCCAAAGACAAAATCGATTGGGGCAACGTCAATCGTCCAATCTCTTCTAAAATTTTCGATTCATTATATACTAAAGTAATTACACATTTAAAAGCAAAAGATGAACTGTTCGTCTTTAAAGGTTTTGCTGGCGCAGATCCGGCTTCACGTCTTTCCATTCAAGTTGTGAATGAATTTGCATGGCATAACCTGTTTGTGCACAATTTGTTCATCCGCCCAACTGAAGAAGAGCTATTACAACATGAATCTCAATTCACAATCGTCTCGGCTCCTTCATTTAAAGCAAATCCTGCAATCGATGGTACGAATTCAGAGACATTCATTATCGTATCGATGGAAAAACGCATTGTTCTTATCGGCGGAACTGAGTACGCTGGAGAAATGAAAAAATCAATCTTCTCAATCATGAACTACTTGCTTCCTGAAAACGGAATTATGCCAATGCACTGTTCAGCAAACGTTGGTGAAGACGGTGATGTTGCCCTATTCTTCGGTCTTTCTGGAACAGGTAAAACAACACTTTCTGCAGATGCAAATCGTAAATTGATCGGCGATGACGAGCACGGCTGGTCTGACACTGGTGTCTTCAATATCGAAGGCGGTTGCTACGCAAAATGTATTAATTTATCACAAGAAAAAGAACCTGAAATTTTCGGTGCAATTCGCTTTGGTTCCGTTTTAGAAAACGTTGTCGTAGACCCGGAAACACGCATTCCTGATTACGATGATGGTTCATTGACTGAAAACACGCGTGCTGCTTATCCTATTCAAGCAATTGACAACATCGTTGACCCTTCTGTTGCTGGTCATCCGAAAACAATTGTATTCTTGACGGCAGATGCGTTCGGCGTACTACCTCCAATCTCGAAATTAACAAAAGAGCAGGCAATGTATCACTTCCTAAGCGGTTTCACTTCGAAACTTGCCGGAACAGAGCGTGGTGTTACATCACCTGAAGCAACGTTCTCAACATGCTTCGGTTCACCTTTCCTTCCGCTTCCAGCGACAGTATACGCTGAAATGCTTGGGAAGAAAATTGATGAACATGATGCACAAGTTTTCCTTGTTAACACAGGCTGGACTGGCGGCGTCTACGGCGTCGGTAAACGTATGGATCTTAAATACACGCGTACTATGGTACAGGCAGCTCTTGCAGGAGAATTGAACAATGTTGAAACAGAAACTAACAGCGTATTCGGCCTTGAAATGCCAACATCCATTAAAGGCGTCCCAACAGAAGTGTTGAACCCGCGCAATGCATGGGCAGACGGCGTAGCATACGATGCAAAAGCAAACGAATTGGCAAACATGTTCCGTGAAAACTTTAAAAAATTCGGTATGGTCTCTGAAGAGATTACGCTTAAAGGCGGACCAATTGCATAATTATCAAACTAAACAGTGTAGCACATTAAATGTGCTACACTGTTTTTTTGTGCGTTGGAGTTGTAACTGCTACTTTTTACGTCTAATTGCAACTTCATTTTCATTCAAAAAATCATTCATTTCCCTTGTCTCCTCATCCAACTACATAAATCACGCACAAGTTGTGCATTCATGACGGGCGGTATGAAGTGCGTATACGCTGGGAAATACCATGTCTCGTACACTTTTTTATGTTCACGTAGTGCGTTTTCCAGTAATACCGCCTGTTGAAATGATACGTTCTCGTCGATCATGCCATGAATAATGAGTACGGGTGCATCGATTTCATCCACGCGAAACAATGCCGTACGGTTCCTATATTCATCTGGCATATTATTCGGTGTGCCGCCGATAACTCTTTTCATCATTCGACGCATGTCTTTCCGTTCATGGTATGTAAATACGATATCGGATACGCCAGACCATGTGACCACCGACGTAATATCTTCACGTAAAATTGCTGTCCAAAGAGCCATTATACCGCCTCGCGAAAACGCAAACAAGTGAATTTTCTCCACGTTTGTCTTTGGATTTTGCTTCAGCACATCAACGGCGTTCACCGCATCCTGACGATCGGCCCCAGCAAACTCATCCCGTCCTTCGCCTCCACGGTTCCCACGATAATAAGGAGCGAAAACAACAAATCCTTGCGAAGCAAACTGTGCAATTCGGGCAGGACGAACCATGCCGATATGCTGCATGCCGCCCCGTAAGTAGATGATGCCCTCATAGTTCCCTTCTTTAATTGGTTCTGCCATGAGTCCTTTCACTTTTAACCCATCTGACAAATATGTAATTTCTTCAAGCGAAACATGCGGGTTTGGAGAAGGGTAAGGCCTTCGATGAATAATCGCACCATCATGACTCATTTTCTTCTACCCACTTTCTTAATGCTTCCATGCCTGTATCTTTCATTAGGAAGCTCAATTCTTCACACTGGTCAAGTTCTTCACTCGTCATCCACATAGCACCTTCCGTTTCATGAAGGGCTGGATTTTCATCAATTTCCGCAACCTTCCCTGTGAAAACAGCTTTGCAAAATGTACGATTGCTTCGAACAACATACTCTGCAAAATTCACCAGATCTGTAATCAACACACCTGTTTCTTCAATCGTTTCACGTATTACTGCTTCCTCGATTGTTTCTCCATGCTCTGCTTTACCGCCTGGAAACTCAACGCCTCGAACTAAATGCCGAGTAAGTAACCATTTACCATTATGTTTCAGGATAACAAGGACATGCCGAGCTGGCATTCCAAATTGATTTTCTCCGAAAGTCAGCTCAACACGACCACCATTTACATCATCGAAAATAAGCATTGCATTCACGTCCTTTCAACCAGTGTAGCGAAGGACAGCAATCCTTTCAACGAAAATACGGAAGCCTTTCGATAAACCGCTTCGACTTGTCATCTGTAAATTCATGAATAAGCGCATAGATCTTCATCGTACGTTGATCGACGTTGAAATTATTTCGACCAAAATGATAAGGCATAAACGCTAAGTGCGACCTAAGGAAATTTCGCAATTCGAGTTCTTCTATCTGACTAAATAACCGTTGGAAAACTGGAACATACTGACTTTCTACATTAACTTCAAATTCCCACGGCGAATCATCCGGGTAATTATATATTTGCTGATGCATGACTGAAACATACATTTTGTATTTCTCCATGCTACACCATCCTTTTTTCTTTTTAGCATGGCTTACTATGAAAAAAGCATGCATCCCCTTTTACTGGAGATACATGCTTTTTTGCAATTTACGCTTGAACGTCAATCGAAGTTCCTTTATGAGGATGGACCGTAACAGACTGATTAGATAAACTTTTCAACATATCTGTTGCCGCTGCTGTGTTCATTGAAAGTGCATTATTTAACACGCTCAACTGAACAGTCGATTGCAAACTTCTCAATTGACTTGCCATGATGGAATTCATATCCATTAGCCATCACTCCTTTCACAAGCCTATTATCGGCATTTTTCTGTGATTTTCAATGAAATAGGATTATTTATTGCCTTCACCTAGGAATGCATTCAGCATCCATTGGTGTTTTTCGATACTCTGATGGGTCGCATTCAACAAGTCCTCCGTCATTCCATCACCATCTTTCGCGGCCAACTCCATCCCTTTTTTCAATGATTTCATAATTTCACCGAAATCGCTAGCGATGGATTTCACCATTTCATCGGCCTTCTCTTCACCTGTTGCTTCTTTCACGACAGATTGATCCAGATGTTCTTTCAACGTAGCTACCGGAGCTCCACCGAGCGTCAATATACGTTCTGCAATTTCGTCCATATGCAATGTTGCTTCATTGTAGAGTTCTTCGAATTTTACATGCAAGGTGAAAAATTGATGCCCTTTTACATACCAGTGATAATTATGAAGTTTCGCATACATGACTGACCATGTGGATACTTGGACATTCAATTCATTGATAAGTTCTTTCGACATAAAAAAACCTCTCCCTTTTTTGTTAGATATAATTCGTCTCTCTGTTAATTTACCACTAAAGCATCTACAATAAACCTAGGCTTTAATAAGGAGATTTTTAAATGAAAAAGATTTTAATTGGCTTCATTAAAATTTATCAAAAAGTGATTTCACCACTTACACCACCTTCATGCCGTTTCTATCCCACTTGTTCTCACTATGGGATTGAGGCAGTCGAAAAACATGGTGCACTAAAGGGTTCATGGCTTGCCATACGTCGAATTTCAAAATGCCATCCTTTCCATGAGGGTGGGTTTGATCCTGTTCCAGACAGTGATGTGCATAAAAAGTGATTTTTTTCAGACAAAACGGATTGACATAATTGTCGAGCCGTTTTTTTCGATTAAAATAAAATCGCTTATTTAGTTGCCAAATTAGAAACTCTCTTGTATGATAAAAAAGTCAGTTAGACAAATCGTAATGATTACTATTAATGTCGCGGAGGATATATCTAATGAATAAGAAACTTTTTTTCATCATTTCATTTCTAACAATTATACTACTTAGTGCTTGTGGCGCTAAATCCACACCTACAGAAAAAGCGGCAACTGGGACAAAGAAATTGTCTATTTATACAACAGTATACCCACTTCAATACTTTACAGAACGAATTGGTGGTGAATACGTTGATGTGAAATCCATCTATCCCGCTGGTGCGGATGAACATACGTTTGATCCTACACAAAAAGATATGATGGCACTTGCGGACTCGGATTTATTTTTCTATATCGGACTTGGCCTTGAAGGTTTTGTGGAGAACGCCGAAAAAACCATGAAAAATGAACATGTAAAAATGTTCGCAACAGCAGAGGCAATTCCTGATGTGATGCTGGATGAAGGTCATAGCGATGAAGACCATGGTGATGAAGACCATAGTGATGAAGGTCACGACGAAGATGCTGAACATGATGAGCAAGGACACGAAGGTCATGATCATGGCAGTATCGATCCTCATGTATGGATTTCACCACTGCTTAGTGTCGAACTTGCTATTTCTATCAAAGATGCATTGATTGCATCAAAACCTGAAATGAAAGACGAATTCGAGAAGAACTTTGAACAACTGAAGGCAGAACTTATCGAACTCGATAGCAAATTTAAAGGGATGGCTTCCAATGCCCCTTCTAAAACATTTTTTGTTTCACATGCGTCATTTGGTTATCTTGCCGATTCTTATGGACTTGAACAAGTGGCAATTGCAGGACTGAACTCACAAAGCGAGCCATCACAAAAACAATTAGCACAAATTGTCAAAGAAGCAAAAGACAAAGATATCCACTATGTGCTATTTGAACAGAATGTTTCATCGAAGCTAACAGATGTCGTACGGAAAGAAATCGGCGCTGAATCACTCATGCTCCATAATCTTGGCATATTGACAGTGGATGATGTAAAAAACAACGAAGACTATTTTTCTTTGATGGAACAAAACATTGAAACGCTGAAGAAAGCGCTCGGTGGAAAGTAAATGAAGAAAGGCTGTCCCGTATACCAGGTTTAACCTGGTATATAGGATAGCCTTTTTTTGTGTTTGAGTGGATTGCTGTGACAGTTTCAGCAATTTCCCTTATAGTTCGACCATTTGCCATGCCAGCCCGACTTTCCTCTACTCCAAGTCCACCATCTCTTTCAATTTGCGACGCAATAACTTATTTGATCCATTACGCGGCAATTCATCAACAAAGCGGAATGATTTCGGTACTTTGTAACGCGCCAATCGAGCTTCACAATGCGCTATCAAATCATCTTCAGTCACATTTCCGGATACAACGACAAACGCAACTGGGACACTTCCCCACTCGGAATGTTCTTTCCCGCAAACGCCTGCCTCTCGAACATTTGGATGTGCTGCCAGTACATTTTCAATTTCAGCAGGATAAATATTTTCTCCTCCTGAAATAATCAAGTCGGATCTTCTGTCAACGATATACAAATAACCTTCCGCATCGAGATAACCGATATCGCCTGTCGGAAGCCATCCATCTTCCAATGGATCTACCCCTTCAAAACGACCGATATATCCGGGTGTGACATGCATACCGCGTATCAATACCTCTCCCTTTTCACCGGGAGTTTCTATATCTTTGATTTTAATTTGATTGAAAAATAACGGTTTGCCTGCCGATCCCATTTTTCTCATTGCATCGCTTGCTGCTAAGGTTGCTGTTTGCGAACTAGTTTCTGTCATGCCGTACGTTTGGAGGACTGGAACTTGAAGCGCTTTTGCCCGCTTCAAATAATCGATTGGAACAGGGCCACCACCTGCCAGCATCGATTTAAATGATGAATGTGCGACACTATTATCCTTTTCTAGTTCACGCAGAACTTTATCCAGTGTAAGCGATACAACAGACATCCTTGTGACGGACCCATCCTCTACCGCAATCGCCGACTTAACCGCATCAAACTTCTCATGCAACTGAACCTCCATTCCGTATAGAACAGAACGAACGAGAATCGAGAACCCACTAATATGGAATAAAGGCATTGCACAAAGCCAGACATCACCTTCATCAAGCCCTAGGTTCAGAACAGACGACAGTGCACTCGAGACGTGATTACCTGCTGTCTGACGAACCCCCTTCGGAAATCCTGTCGTGCCTGATGTATACATTATCGTAATGGTCCTGTCTGATTGCCAACTATCCTGGATGACAAATGGTTGTTCAACACTGTTTTTAATAGTAGAAAACAGCAGCTGACGTACCGGCGTTTCAGCAACAATATCGCTCAGTTCATTCGACACAATAACCGTCGTCGCGCCTGAATCATCCAATTGATATGCGATTTCTTTTTTTGTCAATCGACTGTTTAGCATAACAATTTCAAGGCCTGCTAGTATACATGCGTGAATGATGAATACCATTTCAGCATTTGAAGGTCCAAGCAATGCAATCCGCTGGTTTTCGTTTAAACCGTTCGCTCTCAATTTCCGTGCAAGAATTGCCGCATCATCTTTTAACTGTCCGAATGTCCACTTTTCCTCTTCGAACGATAAAGCTACTTTATCAGGCGTTAAATAAGCCCGTTGCATTAACCAATTTGGAATCACGCCATCACCATCCATTCAGAAAAAGCTGCCCGATTAGAGGCAGCTTTCTTAGTTTTTATCCAGTTTGATCAAGGAAAACGTGGGAATTGTCCGAAGTCCGGTTTGCGTTTTTCTTTAAACGCATCGCGCCCCTCTTTCGCTTCGTCAGTTGTGTAATAAAGAAGTGTTGCGTCGCCAGCCAATTGTTGAAGACCAGCAAGTCCGTCCGTATCCGCATTCATTGCCGCTTTCACGAAACGAAGAGCAGTCGGGCTCATGCCAAGCATCTCTTGACACCATTGGACCGTCTCGTCTTCCAGTTGCTCATAAGGGACTACTGTGTTCACTAGACCCATGTCGAGTGCTTCCTGTGCATTGTATTGACGGCATAGGAACCAAATTTCACGCGCTTTCTTATGACCGATAATTCGTGCCAAGTAGCCCGAACCGTAACCCGCATCGAATGAACCGACTTTAGGTCCTGTTTGTCCGAAAACTGCATTTTCTGCCGCAATCGTCAAATCACAAACGACATGTAGTACATGTCCGCCGCCGATTGCATATCCTGCAACCATTGCAACAACCGGTTTCGGTATAACACGGATTAGACGCTGTAAGTCCAAAACGTTTAGACGTGGAATTTCATCGTCTCCCACATAACCGCCATGCCCTCGTACGGATTGGTCTCCGCCTGAACAGAATGCTTTCTCGCCTTCGCCTGTTAATACGATGACTCCAATGCTTTGGTCGTCTCGTGCGCGTGAAAATGCGTCGATTAACTCCGATACCGTTTTAGGTCGGAATGCATTGCGCACTTCCGGACGGTTGATTGTTACTTTTGCAATCCCGCCATACTGTTCATATTTGATGTCTTCGTATGTACGTATCGTTTCCCATTGACGTGTCATAGTGACCCTCCTCGATTTTTCAACTCTGAAATATGCTTCTCTATCATTGTAGCAAATGTAGCCGGTTTTTCCACATGAATTGCATGTCCAGCATGTTCTATCGTTTCGTGACGGACATTAGGGAAATTTCTCTGCATTTCCCGGGAAATATTTACGAACTTCGTGTCGAGTTCTCCCGTTATGAGCAAAACCGGAAGATTGATTGTTCCTAGGCTCTCCCAATAAGAAGATTGGCTGCCTGTTCCAATCCCACGTAAGCTGTTCGCAAGGCCGATTTCACTCTGACTAAGTCGTTCATTTCTCACAGCCAGCTGTTTTTCTTCTGACAAAGTCTTCTGAGACGCGAACAAGGGAATATTTCCCCAAAAATCGATGAATGCTGGCAATCCGTCCGTTAAGATTCTTTCTGACAGCCGCCTGTCAGCTCCTTGTCGTTCTTCTCTTTCCACTTTCGTCTTCAATCCTGGGGAGGAACTCTCGAGAATCAACGACGATACCCGTTTCGAATAATGTGCCGTGTACGCTAGTGCAACGCGCCCGCCCATTGAATAACCGACTAAGATGAATTGATCAAGAGAAAGCTCAGTAAACAGTTCCTCAAGATCCTCTATTTGCTGGTCCATGGAGTAGCGGTCAATGTCTTCTGGAATAGTCGATTTCCCATGTCCCGTCAAATCGACAGCTATTGTTTGGTAGTTCCCTTTGAGCAACTTTGTAATTTCACGCCAAGATATGGTACTCCCCGTAAAACCATGTAGAAACACGATGGTAGGCTGATTCTCTTCACCTTGGATTTCCACATGCAGTTCAATTCCACGTACGTAGATAGTCTTTTCATTCATCATGATCAAGCCTGTCCGTGATTTTTGTCCATAGGTCACGGTGGGCTTTCACATTCGCTTGACGATTTGTGAACACTTCAATAATACGTACGGGTTTTTCCTTTGCTTTAACGAGCTCCATTCCAAACTCTTCTGGCGTGTGGATTGCCGCATACTGTGCATCATACATCGCTGCAATATGACCGAATGTTAAGCCTGTCGGCGTACCAAACAGCTCTTCGAAATGGTATCCTGCTTCTGCTTGCGGAAGGTAGGAGAATATTCCGCCCCCATCGTTATTGATAATGACAATGGTCAGATCTGCCTCGTGGAAGCGAGTAACAATCAGTCCATTGACATCATGCAAGAACGATAAATCGCCAATTAACAGCCATGTAGGTCGTTTTCTTGCCGCCTGGATACCGAATGCTGTCGATACAACACCATCGATACCATTCGTCCCGCGATTTGCAAAAATTGTGATATCCTTATCCGTCTTCCTGAAAAACGTATCAACATCACGAATCGGCATGCTACTGCCACTTACGAGATCGCTCCCTGTAGGAAGGTACTCAAATAACGTTTGCGCAAATATCCCTTCATCGCCCACAACACCTTCATAATTATCTGTAATCGCAGATGCCGCATCATTCGCCTTCGTCCACAACTCCGTATAAGATGTCTTTGATTTATCCACAATAATTTGCATGACTGCTTCGGATGTAGTTTGGATATGATGCGTCACGACACCGAGCGAATCCCTAAATTCCGGCGATTCATCCACCGCAATAACTGTAGCTGGTCGTACTTTTTTCAAGTAAAGCGACAGCGGCTTCGCTACTGGCTGTGCACCAAAACGAATGACAGTATCAGGCACAACCTTCTCTTTGAATGCATCACTTTTTAATAGTGCGTCATAATGATCAATACAGAGCCCAAGACATTGTTCAGGTACTTCCGTGCGAAGATTCGATAGCGGGTCGCATAATACTGGCCATTCCAGTGCTTTAGCAAAGTTCCAAAATGCTACTTTATCGAACCCTATCGGCATTTCACCAGCAATGATAAACCCTTTTTCCGACGCTGTAAGCAACTGTGAAATTTGTTGTGCAATAGATGCATCCAAGCTGGCTACACTTTTAAATCGTTTTTGGAAAGTCGTTTTCGGCGTTTCCCGGTCAAAATCGATAAGAAGGGGTTCCCGGAACGGCACATTCAAGTGAACTGGTCCGCGTGGGGCCGAAGTTGCAACTGACAATGCACGGCTGACATGCCGATCGATAAAGTCTTCGATATCCGAATTATTTTCAGCAAGCGGGAAATCTACACTATATTTCACATGCTTACCATACATTCTGATTTGATCGATTGCCTGCGGTGCACCGACTTCCCTTAATTCATGCGGGCGGTCTGCCGTAATAACGATAAGCGGGATGCGCGCATAATACGCTTCTGTTATGGCAGGGTGATAGTTCGATGCCGCGGTACCTGACGTACAGAGAAGGACGACAGGATTACCTGATGCCTTCGCCAAACCTAGTGCGAAATAGGCAGCCGATCGTTCATCGACTTGCATATAGACATCAAGGCCTTCCGTTGATGCGAAAGCATAAGCGAGTGGTGTAGAACGAGAGCCCGGACTAATAACCACAGCTTTCACATCCGCCATCATCAAAGCAGTCGTCATTCTTCGAACATAATCCGTCAAAACTGTACGGTTATCCATTCAGTTTTCCTCCAAGCGCCCGCATAACCGGTCTGAATTTCACCCATGTTTCATCGTATTCTATATCTGGTTCAGAATCTGCTACAATTCCTCCGCCAGCGTACAAGTACGCACTATCGCCGTCAAGAAGTGCAGAACGGATTGCCACAGCGAATTCACCATTGCCAGCCGTATCTGTCCAACCAATTGGTGCAGCATAATAACCCCGATCCAAGTTTTCCTCAGAACGGATCATTTCCATCGCTATATTAGTTGGGACTCCGCCAAGTGCCGGTGTCGGGTGAAGTGCTTCAACCAAACTGAAAATATCAGTTCCTTTTTCAACTATCCCTTCAACTGGCGTAAACAAATGCTGAATATCACGGACTTTCATCAGTTTCGGTACTTTCGAAATTTTGATATCTGTGCAAAATGACTTAAATACTTGTGAAATCATATTAACAACATATTGATGCTCTTCCCGATTTTTTCTATCTTCAAGAAGTTCATCGCCAAGTTTGCGGTCTTCGGCTGCCGACTTACCTCGTTTAATGGAGCCCGCGACACATGACGAATATGCACGGCCATTTGATATTTCGATTAAACGTTCAGGTGTAGCACCAAAAAATAATTGACCATCTTTTTGCAATCCAAAGTGATAACTTTCCTGCTGTTCATTTGATATATGATGGAGTGCAGTGACAGCCGGCACTTCATCTGCAAAATTAAGTTTTACTGAACGTGCAATTACCACTTTTTCAGCTTCACCATTGTTAATTTTCTTTGTGACATCTGCAACGGTTTCCATATAATGTTCTTTCGAAATTTCCTCTATTGACACTACTTTCGGCTTTGTAAGCAAAGCGGATTCCTCGACTTGCGCGATATGAATTAGACGATCTCTTTCATCCCTTAACTTGTCAAACTGTTCTGCCGCATCGTTGTTCTTTGTTACAAGGTTAATTGAAATTTCTGTCTTGCCATTCGTAATCGACAACTGGAAAGAAGGTACAACGAAATGAGCCGATGGAAATGCATCCCACTCTGATTGCTTAACACTTTTCGGATCAAACGAGAAACCTCCAAAAAGAACAGGTTCTCGATCATTTTCTTCTTTAATAAGAGCATTACATAAATTTTTCCAACTTGTTGAAATATGTGTGAAACGATCATCCGTTCCATCGCTTGTTAATACCGTAGCATGTCCAATTCCAACAAGCGTTAATGTTTTATCTGCATTTTGCCAATAGAAACGTTCATCTTTATAACACGAATCCCCTGCTTCGAAAAACGCAAGTGGTGAGATTCGCCCCGCATCGACAGTTTCTGTGAAAAAGCGCAACTCATTCTGCCTAACTTTTAATTGAGATTCACGGGTAGCGGTCAACTTCCGATTCATTATTTTCCCTCCGTACATTCATTCGACTGATTAAGAGCATATACCTATATTCTATCATACCGAATCTGCGTCGTTTCAGCACATAATAAGCAGTCCATATGTTCACTCCACCCATTATGGAGTACAATAGATAGGGTCATTAAAAGGATAGGGAGAGAACCATATTGCAACAGACAATAAAAGCGGATACAGGCTGGCGTATTTGGTGGCAGCTTACACGTCCACATACACTTACAGCAGCTTTTGCACCTGTATTTCTCGGTACCATGATTGCACTAACTTACGGGAAAATACATTTTCCTTTATTCTTCGCCATGCTCATCGCGAGCGTCTTCATCCAAATGGCAACAAATATGTTTAATGAATACTATGACTTTAAAAGAGGGCTTGATACGGAACAGTCCATTGGAATCGGCGGGACAATCGTCCGTAATGGCGTAAAACCAAAAACCGTGTTGAATCTTGCCTTTATGCTTTACGGGATTTCCGTCCTTATCGGTATTTATATATGTATGGAAACCTCGTGGATGCTCGCAGTCGTCGGTGTCCTGTCTATGATGGTTGGCTACTTTTATACGGGTGGACCGTATCCAATCGCCTACACACCATTCGGAGAACTGTTTTCCGGCGTTGTAATGGGAATGCTACTTATCCTAATTGCATTTTATATTCAGACGGGAACAGTAACGACTGAAGCAGTTCTACTATCTATCCCAAGTATGTTGCTTGTGGCAGGTATTATGCTGGCAAACAATATACGTGATTTGGAAGGCGATAAGGAAGGCGGGCGTAAAACACTTGCTATTCTCGTGGGTCGCTACAATGCAATTACGATTCTAATGCTATTTTTCATCATTTCATATGGCTGGATCATTGCTATGATTCTTTTTGGTCATCTCACTCCGTGGGCATTAATCGTTTTTATCAGTATCAAAAAGCCGGCCGCAGCGATTTCCGTGTTTCGAAAAAACCATATCCCCATGCAAGTAATGCCTGCAATGAAAAATACGGCTGTTACAAACACTTTATTCGGATTGCTATTAGGTATCGGAATACTTATTGGACATCTTCTTTAATTAATAAAAGCCCGAAACATCGATTTACGTCGATGCTTCGGGCTTTTTCCTATTTGTATGTTTAAATTGGCAGAAATAAAGGGAAGTTTAAGTAATGATAGTCAACAATCCATATTTTTGTTTATTATGCAGAGCGTATATGCGCATACTAATGCTATTACTAAAAAGGACGTGACAAAACGTGTTGAACGATAAACAAAAAACCACTCTAAAAAATGAGTTATATGAAATGAAGGAACATTTAACAAAAACAGAAGAAGAAACAGATATTAAAGAAAGTGCTCAAGAAGATTCTGGCGAGCTGTCGATGTATGACAACCACCCCGCTGATTTAGGCACAGAACTCTATGACAGAGAAAAAGACATGGCCCTACACGTACATGCTGGCTCTGAATTAGATAAAGTCGCAAGCGCCTTACAAGCGATGGAGGACGGTTCTTACGGCAAGTGTGAAGTATGCCAAAAAGATATACCATTTGAGCGGCTTGAAGCAGTTCCTTATACAACCCTTTGCATCGACCATGCGACAGAGCAGGAAGTACCCCACGACCGACCTGTTGAAGAGGACATGCTTACCATGGCCAACCCAAATTCATTTGCCGGAGCAGCCCGAGATGGCGAAGACAGCTTCCAGGAAATCGCAAAATCTGGAACGTCAGAAACCCCTTCCGATTTCAGCGGGGATCACGACGACTATAATACGTTGTACGACAGCGAGATTTCAGACGGGGCAACCGAAGAAATTGAAGAATTCACAGGTACCGATATAAATGGGAAATCACGAGGCTTCATCAGATCTGATGCCTCTGAGAAATATGAAGCGGAACTGGATGATGAAGGGATTGAATCTCCCCTTGGAGATATTCCTTATCATGAAAATGACGGTTATATTGAGGGTGAGAAGAAGTGAATAGAAACACCATTGGTCATTTTAGTAACCCGTTTAGTTAAGTGGTACAAAAATCAAAATAACAGAACAAATCACAAGGTTTTTAACGGAAGATAGAATATACCTTCAACTCCAAGATAGTACCTCAATTCGTATGTTCTCTGACAAAGAGAATGACAGCGGGTTGAGGTGTTTTTCTTTGCCCAATCTTTTCACCCCTCCCCCCTTCCGTATGTTAATTCCCCCCAAAATGAGTATTCTATTAAAATATTAATTTACGGAATACTCTATTTATAAAAGGCGATTTTTGGAATCTCGGGTATAATGATTAAAAGGAGATAGTGAATTTGAAAAATTTAAGTATAGTCGTGATTATTCTTTTTTTGGCGGCTTGTTCAGCGGAAAAAAGAATGGAGGAAAACACAAAACCAGAAGTCGAGTTGGTCGAAACCACTGAAAACACAATATTAATAGAATGGCGTTCGGATGCAATGGACAGAGGGAACCACGATTATGACACATTTGCTCATAGTAAATTGGTTGTGGACCTTGATTATTCGGATGTGAATCGCGGCGATGTAATTTACTATAAAACCCCTGCGGCTGTCCTTAAGCGTTACCCTAAGTCGCCTGAATACTATATTGGAAGGGTAGTTGGTTTACCTGGGGAAACTGTTGAAATAAAAGAAGGGCAAGTTTTTATTAATGACAAAATAGTAGATACTTTTTATGCTAAAGCAACTATATTGGGAATGGAAGAAGAAGCATACTTTAAAAGAAAGGACACTCTCGAAAGCGTGAATATAGAATCTACTAAGGAATATTTCGCCACTAATATGGATCCCGTAAAGGTGATAGAAGACACAGTATTTGTTTTAGTGGATCAATAGTGGAGAGGGACGGATAGTAGAGAGTTCGGGGTATTAGCGCTAGATAGCATAGAAGGTAAAGTTTTAGGTTATGTAAAAAAATAAATCATAAAAGTATCTTGGCTTGAGTCAAGATATTTTTCTAACAGACCGCTTTCGATAAAATCGAAAGTGACTTTTTATACAAAAGCGCTTAGCGTTTATAAATAATGTCTTCTCAAGAATAAACACGATTAGTGATACCAACCATTGTGCAGGGGTTTCTTCTTTTCCGTCTGCTCAAAACGGCATTCAAAAATTATTATAACTGCGAAGAATTTAAGAAAACTAGAAACCATCTATAAACAAATTAAAAAGTAGCTTTACAAGTTCATTAAGAACTTGTAAAGCTACTTTTTTGTATGACCCCTACGGGATTCGAACCCGTGATACCGCCGTGAAAGGGCGGTG
>CAZWAW010000008.1:7100-57608 GCA_964632025.1 uncultured Sporosarcina sp. | reverse complement strand
GGAATCACTTGTTATGCTTGTTACAGTTGCGATAATTTTATATACACATAATTTAGCGATTGGTGTTGTTAGTGGTGTTATATTAAGTGCGCTATTCTTTGTTGCCAAAATTTCTCGTGTGACAGTAGCACATAATTTGGATGGATATAAGGTAGAAGGTCCTTTGTTTTTTGCGTCAACTACGAAATTTATTCAGTCATTCGATAACGTTACAGAAAATGAAATCGTCATTAATTTTGAAAATAGTCAGCTATGGGATGAATCTGCAGTCGGTGCAATCGTTAAAGTGAAACAGAAGCTTGAGCAAAAAGGTGTGAAGGTACAGATTCAAGGGTTAAATTCTTCAAGTGAACAATTGTACAAACGATTAATTTAAGGGAGGATTCTGCATGAAGATTGCTGTAGCAATTGATGGGTCAGAAAATGCTTTACGTGCTGCAAAACATGCGATTACGCTCGTCCAATACTTACCTGAGGCGCATTTAGAAGTTATTTATGTCTTGGATTTTAATAAGGCGAAAGATGAGCGGTTGTTATCGCAAAGCCCAGAGAGCTTAACATTAAAACGAGAGCAAAAAGTGCATCCTATTTTAGAATTAGCAAAAGACGTCGGAGTGAAGACGAAGGTTACCATGTTAAAAGGAAATCCAAGTCAAGAAATAATAAAGTATGTGAATACAGAAGAAATTGACCAACTTGTCATCGGGAGTCGTGGCTTAAATACTTTTCAAGAAATGGTACTCGGCAGCGTCAGTCACAAAGTAATGAAGCATGTGAATTGTCCGATTACGATTGTTAAATGAAGAGCTTTCATTCAAATGTTTAAATGAGTGATTTGTTAGATAAACCCCTTGCAGGTGTACGGGGGTGTTAAAATAAAGGCACAGATAGTATGTTAGTTGACTACCCTTAAGTTTGGTCTCTAAGAGTTGGTGAAGGGGGGATTTCCATATGAGAAAAAAAGACTCGTCGGAGCTAGCACACTATGTAGATTCAATTGAAGCACAACAAAAGCTCTATAAGCGGTCGCTATTCGTTGTGGTGATGTCACAAATTTTTGGTGGGGCGGGACTTGCAGCTGGGATTACTGTGGGGGCACTAATTGCTAGGGATATGTTAGGCACTGCGAGCTTTGCAGGACTGCCGGCTGCCTTGTTCACGCTTGGTTCTGCGCTGTCCGCATTCTTAGTGGGCAGGATTTCGCAACGTTTTGGTCGTCGTTACGGGTTGTCACTTGGGTTCATCACAGGTGGAATCGGTGCGATCGGTGTCATCTTCGCAACGACTATGGACAATGTATTGTTATTATTTATTTCGCTATTTGTCTATGGTGCAGGAACTTCGACAAATCTACAGGCGCGTTATGCCGGAACAGATTTGGCCAGTGACAAGCAACGTGCGACTGCCATTAGCATCGCAATGGTTTCAACGACGATAGGTGCAGTGGCAGGACCTAATTTAGTGACGCCGATGGGGAACTTTGCAATGACACTAGGGATACCGGCTCTAGCCGGGCCATTCATATTAGCAGCGGCCGCGTACCTCGTAGCTGGTCTAACGTTGTTCTTCTATTTGCGCCCTGATCCATTTCTAGTTGCAAGAGCAATTGCTATAAAGAAGGAACAACAAGATGATTCAAACGGCACGGTAGTAAATAAACCACTGCAAAGTAAAATAAACCGCATCGGTATTTTTGTCGGTGCAATGGTTCTCGTTTTGTCTCACCTTGTTATGGTTGCGATCATGACAATGACACCCATTCATATGCAAAATCATGGATCTGGACTGACGGTCGTTGGAATGGTGATTAGTCTACATATCGCGGCGATGTATTTGCCTTCGCTTGGTACAGGTCTATTAGTTGATAAAGTCGGTCGTACAGTTATGGTCATTGCTTCGGGTGTCACGTTATCAATTGCAGGATTACTAGCAGCCTTTGCTCCTGGAGATTCCCTCGTCTGGCTGACAATTGCGTTGATAGTGCTTGGCCTTGGATGGAATTTTGGTTTAATCAGCGGAACAGCGATCATCATCGATTCGACGGATATGAACACACGTGCTAAAACACAAGGGTCCGTTGACGTGTGGGTTGCTTTAGCTGGAACAGCAGGCAGTATAATGTCAGGAATCATTGTAGCTTACTCAAGCTATGCTGTTTTAGGTTTTCTCGGCATGTATCTTTCCTTGCTGTTAATCCCGCTTATTGTTTGGAAACGGTTTAAAGAGAAAAAAGAACATCACAAAACCTAATGACAGAAGCAGGAAAGTCATGATCCTGCAACAGTTAGCACAAGTGATACGGAAAAATAAAGTTTGAGAGACTTACACCTTATTCTTTTGACTAGAAAACACCGGAAATCCACCGACCAAATGTCGGCGGGATTCCGGTGTTATTTTTTTACGCGCACCATCAGTCGTTGTTACTTGGAAAAGCAAATGTTGACGCGGATTCGCTGTTTTCTTCAAACCACTTTTCTGAAATGGTTTTGGTCTTGGTGAAGAAACGGACTTGGTCAGGCCCAAACATATGCCCCTCACCGAATCTCGACCGTTTCCAGCCACCAAAGTTATGATAACCAACTGGAATTGGAATGGGCACGTTTACTCCAACCATGCCGACGTCAATCTCCGTTGTAAATTTGCGAGCGGCCGCCCCGTTATTCGTGAAAATTGTGACACCGTTACCGAGCTCATGTGCATTGGTTAAGTCGATTGCTTCCTCTAATGAATCTACCCGAACGACGTTACGTGCAGGACCGAATACCTCTTGCTCATAAATTTCCATGCCAGGTTTGACGTTGTCTAATAGGGTAGGACCTAGATAGAAGCCATTGGAATTTTCAGCGATGTCTGGGTTGCGACCATCGCATACGAGTGTAGCGCCTTCTTCCAGGCTACGATCGATAAAGCCAATGATTGCGTCCTTAGATTGCTTTGTAATCACAGGTCCAAAATCAACGTCTGCATCTGTGTATGGTCCCACTTTTAATTTTGAGATTTTATCAGCCAGTACTTTGACAAGGTTATTCGCTGTTTCTTCGCCAACGGGAATGATTGTGGAAATGGCCATACAGCGTTGTGAAGCCGCCCCGAAAGCTGCGCCTAAAAATGCGTTTGCGACCTGTTCTAAATCTGCATCTGGCATGACAATCATATTGTTTTTACCGCCACCTAATGCCGTAACGCGCTTGCCGTATTTTGAACCAGTTGTGTAAATATAATCAGCGACTGCTGTGGAGCCGACAAATGAAATGGCTTCAACAGCAGGGTTTTCTAATAGCTCGTTGACCGCATCCTTGTCGCCATTGATGACTGTCCAAACACCATCTGGTAAACCCGCCTCTTTCCACAGTTCCGATAAAAATAATGCGGAGCAGGGCACGCGCTCGGACGGCTTTAAAATGACGGAATTGCCGACTGCGACCGCCATACTTGTAATGGCAAGTGGCACCATCACTGGAAAGTTGAATGGAGAAATCGCTGCAACAACACCGAGTGGTGCATTTGCGGAATAGGCATTAATATTCCCACCAACATTGACGGAGTACTCGCCTTTTAATAGGTGAGGGGCATTGATGGCTAAGTCGACCGATTCTAAACCACGTGTGATTTCACCCTTGGCATCCTCGATTGTTTTCCCGCTTTCGATACAAATGATGTCGATGAGCGCATCCATACGTGCGGTCATCAATTGACGAAACTTCATAACAATTTCAACGCGTTTGCCAACCGACAAGGCGCGCCATGCTGGAAAGGCTGCTTTAGCTGTTGCAATTGCGCCTTGCACTTCCTCTTTCGTTGCAATAGGGACGCGTGCAATTACTGCCCCTAAACTCGGATTGAAAACATCTGAGAAGTGACCACTTGTGCCTGCAACGATTTCACCATTAATAAAATGCCCTAATTCTTTTACCTCTGTATTCGATACCATAGATTCATTCTCCCCTTGTGTTTTACGCTTTTGGCAGTAGGTCATTTAAAGCGTGCGTAAGTTTTTCAACAATCAAATCTTTTTCTGCTAATGAAATAATCAGTGGTGGCGCGAGCGTTAACGTATTGTTAAAGCCTGCAACCGTGACACCATTTTTCCCGATGATTAACCCTTGTTCTTTACATAAAGCGATGACTTTGTTGACAGCAGCTACATCAAGTGGCGCTTTGCTATTTTTGTCACTCACAAGCTCAATGCCAATCAGTAAGCCTTTACCGCGGATGTTGCCGACATTTGGATGATCCTTTAAGCGTTCTTGTAGTTCCGCATGGATAATTGCGCCAATTTCTTCTGAGCGAGCAAATAAATTTTCATTTTCCATGATTTCGATATTTTTGAGGGCAACCGCACAAGCCGCTGGAGAACCACCGAATGTGTTGACGTGGCGGAAAAAGTCGTACTCCTCACTCCCATTAAAAGCCTCATAAATTTCGCGACGCACAGCGGTAGCAGATAACGGCATATAAGCGCTTGTTAAGCCTTTTGCCATTGTGACAATATCCGGCTGAATGCCATAGTTTTGGAAGCCAAATGCTTTGCCTGTACGTCCGAATCCGCAAATTACTTCATCGACAATGAGCAGGGCCCCATGCTTTTCACAAACTGCTTTTACCCCACGCAAATAGTCCTCATGTGGCATAATCACGCCGCCGCCGGTAATAATAGGCTCGAGTATAACGCCGGCAATCGTCTCGGATGATTCCCACGTCATGACATTATCGATTGCCTGAACAGACGGTAGGGCAGCTGGCTCTGTAATATGATCTTCGTTTGCACGGTAAGCATCTGGTGGTGCAACATGGATGAAGCCAGGTGCTAGCGGTTCGTATTTATATTTGCGCTGTGCTTGCCCTGTTGCCGCTAATGCCCCCATCGTACTGCCGTGGTAGGCACGATAGCGAGAAATAAATTTGGTGCGATTTGTGTGACCTTTTTGCTGATGGTATTGACGTGCGATTTTGAAGGCGGCTTCATTCGCCTCTGAACCACTATTAGAGAAAAACACAACATAATCATCGCCTAATAATTCGCTAATTTTTGCGCTTAGTTGAATGGCAGGGATGTGCCCAACGGATAGGGGAGTATAGGCATTTTCCAGTAATTGCTCGTAAGCGGCTTTGGCGAGTTCCTCTCGCCCGTAGCCAACGTTCACACACCATAAACCAGACATGGCATCTAAATAACGTTTCCCATCAATGTCCGTTATCCATGCGCCTTTCGATTTCTGAATGATTGTCGTCGCGTTTGGGTTGTAAGGCTTCATAGAATGCCATACATATTGTTCATCTTTTACTTGCCAATTTTGACTCGTTAAATTCGTCATCGAGTATCATCACTCCTTCATTTATCATCATGCTATAAATCTATTAGTCGATTCTTTGGGGAAAAATAGCATTATAGAAAATGTGAAATAATTATGCTGTTGTTTTTTACATAAGGTGAGTGAAAATCCATTCATAACCTCCTTCTAGTACGCATAATTATAGTTGGGTCAACACATCTTCTACTAAAAAGGCCATATAAAAATTGGCTTTTGTAAAAGGGTTGGTGGTGTCCATATCTACTAGCCGTTCTACTTTTTTGATGGTAGTTAGAATTTTCATAAACAACCACTTTTAATATCTATGAAAGGGAGGGCTTGCATATGTATAAATGTAATAGTAGTCGATTGCGGGGGTTAATCGAACAGTTCAGTCAGATTGGTGTAACTGCCAATGGGGGCGTAACCCGTTTGTCCCTTTCAAAAGAGGATGTAGTAGCGAGAGATTATTTTTGTGAAATATGCAAAGAGTTAGGCATGGATATTCAAGTAGATGATATGGCAAATATCTATGCGACTCTACCAGGAAAAAAAGATTGCCCACCAATCGTAATGGGATCACATTTAGATTCGGTTGAAAAAGGTGGCAGGTTTGATGGTGTCTTAGGTATTTTAACGGCAATAGAGGCGATGCGAACATTAAAGGAAAACGACATTGAGCTCGAGATCCCATTAATGCTTGTGAACTTTACGAATGAAGAAGGTGCGCGCTTCGATCCGGCGATGATGAGTTCCGGTGTCATTGCTTCAAAATTCAGTAAAGAAAAAATGCTACAGTCTGTCGATAAAAATGGCATTACTTTTCAAGAAGCATTACAGGCGAGTGGTTACGCGGGGGAGCAAGGAAATCGATTAACAGAAGCCCTTGCATATATTGAACTGCATATTGAACAAGGACCGGTATTAGAAGCAAAGCAACGTGAAATTGGTGTGGTCGAAGGCGTTTTAGGCATGGTTTGCTATGAAATTACCGTGACAGGTGAATCAAATCACGCTGGCACAACGCCGATGTCGATGCGGAAAGATCCGATGATTGTGGCGTCTCGTATAATTTCGTCTTTGCATGAACAACTGGGAAAAATCGACGAAGAGCTTGTTTTCACATTTGGGCGTATGCACGTGGCACCTAATATTCATACAGTCATTCCAAACGAAGTAGTGTTTACCATTGATTCGCGTCATCAAAATCCAGCGGTGATACGCAAAGTGGAGAAGCTATTGACAGGCTTAGCTTCAGAGGAAAACGGTTGCCACATTCAACCGATCAAGCTATGGGGACGGGAGACGGTATTTTTTGATGCAGCTATTTGCGATGAAGTGGAAAAATCATGTCATGACTTTGGTTATTCCTTCCAGAGAATGTTCAGCGGGGCGGGGCACGATGCGCAGTATATTGCGAGTATTATCCCCTCGGCAATGATTTTTGTTCCAAGTATCAATGGGAAAAGTCATTGCGAGGAGGAAGAAACGACAATTGAAGACTGTACAAATGGAGCAGACGTGTTACTGGAAACCGTGTTGAGACTACAAACGAAGTTCAGCATGGGTGAAAAATACACACTAAACCATGATGAACCAGCATATTAACAGATGTTGCTAAATCTTACATTCATTAATCGAAAGGTGAGGGTAGTATGAAAAAAGTGATTATAGGTGGACTCATTGCGACTGCAACAGATATGTATGAGGCAGATATTTTAATAGAGAACGGCAAAATCGTGCAAATTGGCAAAAATTTATCAGCTGATGGAGCGGAAATTGTAGATGCAACGGGTAAATACGTGATGCCTGGGGGAATTGATCCGCATACGCATTTGGATATGCCGTTCAATAACACGGTGACAGACGATGATTGGAAGTCGGGTACAATTGCGGCTGCCTTCGGTGGGACGACAACCATTTTAGATTTTTGCTTATCTGCTGGTGAAGAAAAACTTGCGACGGCTGTGGAAAAGTGGCATGTAAAAGCAAAGGGCAAATCAGCCATTGACTACGGTTTCCATTTAATGATTGGTGATTTAACGCCCGAAACAGAGGCCGAGTTACCGTTGTTACTAGAGCAGGAAGGGATTACGTCTGTCAAGGTGTTCATGGCTTACGCGAAAGAATTCCAGGCGACAGACCGTACGCTGTTCAAAGCTTTTAAAATTGCAAAAGACATTGGCGCTGTTGTCATGGTGCATTGTGAAAATGGCTCAGTCATCGACGAATTAGTAGAGGAGGCAAAGCAAGCTGGTCAGACGGCGCCAATTTATCACGCACTGACGCGTCCCGCAGAATTAGAGGGTGAGGCGACGAAACGCGCCATTGAACTAGCGCACATCGCAGGAGCCAAGCTTTATGTTGTACATGTTACTTGTAAAGAGGCACTAGATGAAATTATCGCAGCGCGTGAAAAGGGCTATGACGTGTATGGGGAAACATGTCCACCTTATTTAACGCTCGATCAGTCAGCGTTAGCACAGCCAGGCTTCGAGGGGGCGAAATATGTTTGGTCACCACCACTTCGCCCGAAATATCATCAAGAGCATTTGTGGAATGCGTTAAAAGCCAAGCAACTGCAAACAATTGGCTCGGACCAATGTTCATTTAGCTTTAACGGGAAAAAGCAATTAGGGTTAAATGACTTTTCTAAAATTCCAAATGGTGGACCGTTTATCGAAGATCGTTTCAGCATTTTATTTTCTGAAGGTGTAGCGAAAGGGCGAATTACCATTTATGACTTCGTCGATATGATTTCGACAAATGCCGCAAAAATTTTCGGCTTATATCCACAAAAAGGAACGATTGCTATTGGTTCTGACGCGGATATCGTCATTTTTGATCCTACAGTAAAACGTGAAATTTCAGCGAACACCCACCATATGAATGTCGATTACAACCCGTATGAGGGCTGGGAAGTGACAGGAGAGCCTATCAGTGTACTTGTGCGTGGTGAATACGTCATTAAAAACAAACAATTTGTAGGCGCATTAGGCAGTGGCCGATATATCAAGCGAGCACTACAGCCGACGACTGCACAAACAATCAACGTGTAAACATCAATCCATGAGGGGGAATGTTTAAATGACTTCGCAACTCGAACGAAATTTTGCAGAAATGACTAGCAGGATGACAAAAAATGAAGCATTAGAAGAGGCTAATCGCTGTCTGTATTGCTATGACGCACCTTGTATTACAGCATGTCCGACAAGTATTCAAATTCCGAATTTCATTAAAAAAATTGCTTCCAGTAATATGAAAGGTTCGGCCATGACGATAATGGAGGCCAATCCGGTTGGTGCAAGCTGTGCGCGAGTATGCCCGACTGAGGAATTATGCGAAGGGGCATGTGTGTTAAATTCCTCGACAAAGCCTATTAAAATCGGGCACTTGCAACGTTATGCAACAGATTGGGCGATGGAATCAGACGTCGAGCTATTTAAAAAAGGTCAACCAAATGGACAAACGGTAGCGATTGTTGGCGCTGGTCCAGCTGGTTTATCGGCAGCGCGTGAGCTTAGTCGCTTCGGCTATAGTGTTACAATTTTTGAAGCAGAAGCAAAGGCGGGTGGCTTGGGCAACTACGGCATCGTGTCATTCCGATTACCGAATGATGTAGTGGATTGGGAAGTAGCGCAAGTTGTAAAGCTTGGTGTGGACATTAAAACAAACACAACAGTAGGCGTGAATATATCTGCTGAGGAAATTTTAGCACAATATGACAGCGTTATTCTAGCGGTTGGTATGGGGGCCGTGCCTAATCTTGGCATTAAAGGTGAGGAGCTAGCTGGCGTTCATGATGCCATTGAGTTTGTAAAACACACGAAAATGGGTGCACTGACAGAAGACTTAATCGGTAAACGTGTTGCGGTCATTGGCGCTGGTAACACAGCCATCGATGGTGCAACTTGTGCCGTGCGACTAGGTGCGGAGCAGGTGGACATTCTTTACAGAAGAACAGAAAAAGAGATGACTGCCTATCAGTTTGAATATGAATTCGCCAAGCAGGATGGCGTTGGATTTAAGTGGCTTACAGCGCCGAAACAAATTATCGGTGATGAGACAGGGAAAGTAGTGGGACTTGAATGCGTCAAGATGAAGCTCGGAGAGGCGGGTGCAGACGGCAGGCAACGACCTGAAGTAGTCAAGGGATCTGAGTTTGTTATAGAGGTGGACGCGGTCATTAAAGCAATTGGACAAACGCGCTTTGTCTCGCTCATTGAAGCGTTTGGATTACAGCATACGAACGGAGTAGTAGACATTGACGAAACGACTATGCAAACATCGAATGCCAAAGTGTATGCCTGTGGTGATGTCGTGTTCGGCAATGGCCAAGGTGAAGCAATGGTGGTAACAGCTGCACAGCAAGGAAAAGATGCTGCTTACATCATTCATGAGCGTTTAAGAAAACCGAGCGAGATTGCATAGGGGGGATGTACCATGGCAGACTTACGAATTGACTTTGCGGGGATTAAATCACCGAATCCATTTTGGTTAGCATCGGCACCACCGACTAATTCGGGCTATCAAGTGCAACGTGCATTTGAAGCGGGCTGGGGTGGAGCAGTTTGGAAAACATTGGGCGAACCAATTTTAAATGTTTCATCGCGCTTTGCGGCTGTCAGCTTTAACGGACAGAGAGTAGCGGGCTTTAATAATATTGAGCTCATTACGGATCGTCCGTTAGAAGTTAATTTACAGGAAATTCTTGAAACGAAAAAAAGGTTTCCTAATCATGCTATTATCGCATCATTAATGGTAGAGCCACAGCAGGATAAGTGGCATGAGATTGTTAAAAAAGTAGAAGCTGTGGGGGTTGACGGTCTTGAGCTTAATTTTGGTTGTCCGCATGGGATGGCAGAACGAGGAATGGGGGCTGCCTCTGGTCAAGTTCCTGAATTGGTTGAAAAGCAAACGCACTGGGTGAAGGAAGTTGCACGTACACCTGTTATCGTCAAGCTAACGCCCAACATTACGGATATTACGATGACGGCAGAAGCGGCAGTGCGTGGCGGGGCAGATGCCGTTAGTATGATTAATACGATTAACAGCTTAGCGGGTGTCGATTTAGATTCATGGAATACGGTGCCGCATGTCGGCGGGAAGGGGTCGCATGGTGGATATTGCGGGCCAGCTGTCAAGCCGATTGCACTAAATATGGTCGCAGAATGTGCGCGGAATCCTTTCGTCAATGTGCCAATTTCAGGCATTGGCGGGATTTCAAATTGGCAGGATGCTGCGGAATTTATGCTGATGGGTGCAACTGGCGTACAAGTTTGTACAGCAGCGATGCACCACGGATTTAGTATTGTCGAAGATATGATTGATGGACTTAATAATTATCTGGATGACAAGGGTATTGCCTCGGTGATGGATATAGTCGGTCAGTCGGTCCAACGTTATTCCAACTGGGGTGACTTAGATTTAAACTACAAAGTTGTTGCTGAAATTAATAATGATGTGTGTATTAATTGTAATAAATGCTATATTGCGTGTGAAGATACGTCACATCAATGTATTGACCTGTACACAGAGAGTGGTCGTCCGATGCTAAAGGTGCGTGAACAAGATTGTGTAGGCTGTAATTTATGCGCGATTGTGTGCCCAGTAGACGGTGCGATTTCGATGGTCGAAAGAATGTCCACTATTGCGCCAATGACTTGGAACGAACGCCAATCACTCATCAGCAGTTTTTCTCGCTAAAAAAGAGGTCAATTGTGTGTTCGTAAACTGGAAATCTACTATAAAGGAGAGACATGAATGGCGAGTGGTGGGGATTATTTAAAATCACCAGATTTACTTCCAGTGACACACCAAAAAAGAAGTATCGGGACATTTGGTTTTGCGGTGATTTGGGTAGGAATGGCCATCGTTTTAGCCGCCTTTGCAATTGGCGGATCAGGTATTATGAGTTTGCCATTGCCGATGGTAATTTTAGCGACACTGATAGGTTCCGTTTTAATCGGCGTATTTATGACGTTAATCGGTGATATTGGTATTGAACACGGCTTATCCTTCCCGGTTTATATGCGTGCCCCATTCGGTACAATTGGCACGCATTTTCCATCGCTCGTTCGTGGGGTGACGGCAGCTTGTTGGTTCGGGATTAACACCTATTTTGGCGCATTGGCCATCAATGGGATTTTGAATTTACTATTCGGTTTTAATAATTGGTTTTTATGTTTCCTTGTTTTTGCGGCATTACAGTTATTTAACACATCGCTCGGCATTAAATCCATTGAGCGCTTCGCAGATTTAGCGGCGCCGATTATTATTTTAATTTCATGCTGGATGTACTATACGCTTGCCGATAAAGCAACGGCTCAAGGGAAAGATGTGTGGACTTGGGTGGAATCACCGACGACAGGGATGGCAGCTTTTACAGCATTCATGGTCGTGATTATGGCGAACATGGGATTCTGGGCAACGTTAGCAGCTGATATGCCAACATTATCACGTTTCTTTAAAGCGCCAAAAAATGAACGCAATTGGTTCAAGCGCAATAAAACGCAATTAGTTGGCTCTTTAATCGTGATGCCGATAACCAATACATTTATCGTAGCCATTGGTGCCGTGTGTTATATGGCCGTGGCATCTGCTGATCCGGTAAATGCCTTGCAGCAAAGTGCAAGCGGATTTGTGTTAGGGATTTTATTGCTGATGATTGTGTTGGCACAATGGTCGACAAATACGTCCGCAAACGTTATTCCTGCGGCAACGATTTTCTCGAACATTGGTGGACCAAAAGTGCCGTTCTGGGTTGGGGTTATCGTCGCAGGGGTTATTGGGGTTTTAGCACAGCCGTGGAGCTTATTTGGCGTCTTAGTCAATGCCCTATTAATCATTGGCGGTATTTTAACAGCAATTGTGGGGATATTATTCGCCGATTATTATTTAATTCGTAAACGTCGTGTGAACGTAAAAGATCTGTATGAGTTAGACGGCCAATATAAGTACATGAATGGCTTTAACTTAGCGGGGTTAATCGCTTGGGTAATCGGTGGAGTCTTAGCGAATATGTTCCCAACGTATTCTTCATTGGTGGGCTTTTTCGTGGGGGCACTCGTGTACTATGTCTTGGCGAAATATTGGTGGTTCAAAAAGTACCCGCAAGCCGAATTAGACGATCCTAGTGACGCCAAGTATTTAGGTATTACAGTTGGTCACGATTGGGACGATATCGTGGTGCAAGAAATCGAAGAAAAAGGTGCTGAATAAGAAAAGCGAGGTGTTTGTGTATGTCGGATCATTTACTAAGCATGGATGAAATGAAACAAGTAGATGACTATTTAAACAGGGGCTTTAAAGTCCATTATGTGTATGAAAATTTAAGCGGGATGTTTGTCGAGTTTGAAAGGCAGGAAGAAGAGGTTTGTTTGCAGATACTGACCGCCGATGCGCGTAAATATTTTGCGGCAAAGCTCCAAGAACAAACGCTGTAGCAAGTAGGTATGTTACTAGAATAGAGTTTTCATGTTGTGCTTTTATCTTCATTAGCTAAGGGGTGGCCTAAATAAACGTATCAATTTTACAAGAAATGAAGAGGTTTAATTGCTAGAACAATCAGGAAGTTTAAGTGTTGGACTCTGATTTGGTGAAGTTGATCGAGTGTGGTGAACAGTACTTGTGAAATCTTAAGAACAAGGAAAGGGCAATATTTCGTTTGTGGAATGAATAGATTGTAGGGAAAAAAATGGTGTGTTTTCCAGAAAAATCGTTTGAATCTGAGTTGTCGTGATGTCATAGATTTTTGGTGGGGCGGGCTTGCAGCTGGGATCATTGTGGGGGCACTAATTGCTAGGGATATGTAAGGCACAGCAAGCTTTGCGGGATTTCGGGCTACCTTGTTTACGCTTGAAGCGTTCTTAGTAGGCAGGATTTATCAGCGTTTTGGTCGTTGTTACGGGTTGTCACTTGGGTTCATCACAGGTGGAATCGGTGCGCTAGGTGTCATCTTCGCAACCACACATTGACAATGTGCCGTTATTATTCCTTTCGTTATCCGTCTATGGAGCAGGAAACTCGACGAATTTGCAGACGCGTTATGCCGGAACAGATTTAGCTAATGACAAGCAACGTGCGACAGCGATTAGTATCGCAATGGTTTCAACGACCATTGGTGCAGTGGCAGGGCCAAATTTAGTGATACTGATGGGCAACTTTGCCATGGCGCCGGGTATACCTGCACTAGCGGTAAAGTAGGAAAAATAAGTTGATTCAAATACTACAAAGTGTTTGGTACCAGGTTCCAAAACAACTTCGAATTGTTTCAGAACCTGGTACCGTTTTTACAACTATTTATCATACAGTGTACGCATGTTCAAAAATCTAAATAATATTTAAGAACCAAATTTCTCACCCTTCCTTTCAAGGGAGTTCGAATAATATCATAACGGAAAATGTCTAATGAAGTCATCGCATCACACACTGTTGGAAGTCTATTTGATAACTTCAAATCCTCGTGAATATCACCAGACCGAAGTTCAATAATCTTTATTCCGTGTTCTTTTTTTGATAGTAATAATTCTGTAATGTATTTTCTTGCCGTAGCAGATTGTCCAATATTTCGTCCATTTTGAACTGGCGTAAAGTTAATCTTTTTTGAAAAATCAATAACCCTCTCAATTACTTCACTTTTTTCTTCAGCTAAAAGCCCAACTTGCCAAAAATACATATCAAGTAATTTCATCGGAGTGTATTGAGTAGAGAAATGGCTAGCACTAAACGTTACTATATTCAAATTGTAAAACTTAATAATCTTCGAAAGTGAGGTCCTGTTAAGGCGACTATTGATGCCATGTAGTTTTAGACCATCGACAAAAAGGCGATCATATGCAGGAGTATTTCCTAAGACACCTAAAAGAATTTTAGAAACTAATGTATCTGTGATTTCCATTTTCCCGTCTTTGTTTTTCTTGCCTGAATCGAACTCCCTGTAACATGCTCGCGTTAATTCGATTAGCTCCAATAAAGAATCAATCTACTCTTCGTTAAGTAGCGCTTGGTTATTTAAAGTATAATAGCTGTGATATTTGGGGTTTGCGGCAATATCCCTTATGAATTTTATAATCTTTCTGTAACAAATCCCTACTCCCACGCATCATTCCCCAACTGGCTAAATAGAAGCCGAGATGCAAAGCCGCTATATCTAGAACGTCCTCTTCATTCAATCTGGAATGATTTTCTTTAAAATAGTTAAAGCAATGCTTCCAAGAATTAAAGCTGTGATGTGGATCAGACATTGTCGGTTTAGTATTTAGATTTAAGATCTCTTTAATCAAATTGATATCCCCCAAAGTATAGTCATTATTATTTATGATTTACCAGAAAAATATGAACATCGTCCTACGTATTATGGTAGCATTAAAGTGGATTATTAAATATCAAAATTATTAGCTAATCAAGAATAATCAATATTGCAGAGTGCTAGTTTATAAAAAAAATATAGTTTAATTAAAATAGTAAGGAGATCATACATATGTCTTTTGTTAAGAGGCCGTTTTTTGCGAGGGTCATAGATGCATTGAAGGATAAGGATTATTTAAAATCACCGATTGTTATTAAGCACGGAGCCACGATGAATTTAGAAATTGCTCGTTTACAAAAAGAATTGGCTGCGGGGAAACCTGAAGTTGATTGTAAGAAAATTGAGAAGCAAATAAAGTTTTTACAAATCGGCAAAGCGGGCGAACAATCATTACTATTTGAACTAACGAATTCGTTTCTTCCTATAATGATTTTACATGATGTCTATATAGAACATAAAGGGTTGAATGCTCAGTTTGACTTTATTATTGTAACTCGGCAATTTTTTTTGGTAATTGAAGTGAAAAAGTATTACGGCAATATAACGGTTAATGAAAAAGGGGAGTTTATAAGAACTGTCAACCGAGGAAGTCGCACAGTTTTCAAGGAGGGCATGTATAGCCCTGTACGCCAAGTTGAACGACAAGTGGAAGTGCTTCGATCAATGTTGATCGATCACGAAATTATCGAGAGAACCCCAATTCGTTATGCGGTTGCGTTTGCTAATGAAAAAACAGTTATTGATTTAAAGGAAGCGCCAAAAGAAATAAAGGATAAAGTTTTTCGATCTGATGGAATTGTTTCATTTTTAAAAGCGGAATTAGCAAAGAAATCACCTGTTCACTTCCTGGATAACAGAATGAAAAACTTTGCTGAATACATAAATGGACAACACGTTGATAAGTATTTAATTGTAGACTCCGAGGAACAGGATGCTAGTTTTTATGCGGAGGAGGAGATACCGGTAGCGGCAACTATTGAAGTGGAACTGGAAGAAGTTTCGAAAGTGGACTTAGAATTAACTTTAAAAAAATTCCGTAAAAGGTTATCTGAAGAATCTGGTCGAAAGGCATTCTACATCTTCACGAACAAATCGTTGGACGAACTAGTTGAAAAGAGGCCCACTTCGCTGGATGAATTACGTGGGATACAAGGAATAGGAGATAAAAAAATAGAAGAGTTTGGAGCAGAATTGGTGAAGATAATAAAAGAAAGCACGTAACGTGAACAGTAATATTTTGTCCCAGGGTCTAAAGCATAAAAGAACTCGATTTAGGCTACATTCCATTTTAATTTTATGGTGGCACAGGCACTAAGTTAATCGTGAAAGTTTAAACAATCAATTTTGTTCTAATTAACAAAGTTGTTTGGGTAATAATGGAGTACACCGATAACTCATGTAATCTCCTTTTCCCCTAAATGTTTTTTTGTAAATATTTTCCTCGAAGAAAAAGCATGACCCTCAAACTAAGAGGATCATGCTTTTTCCATTCCCCGATAAAAAAGGGGCGCACTCGGAAAAATTGATAGTTTTTTCAATTACACAAACTGTTCTCTCTGACGATTATTAATTTAACTCTCGTCAGTGCAGTTTGAGTGGGCTGATTCAATTAGCCATTCCGGCAATGTAGTCGCAGGATGTTTAGTACGCGATCTACTTTTTGAAATCAGTCTTCAAGTTGCACTTCCGCAAAAACATAACGCTTACTGCTTAGTTAACACATAAAGAATTGGAACCTAATAAAGTGGTTCTACAAAAGTGTATCTATCGTCAGCAAAGCAAATTTTCCGCCAAGGCTGTGCAGTTCATCGTCCGATATCGCCTGTAGGTCACTCGTCTACTAAGTTCATCTTCAGGTAGTTCCGCCTTGAAATCTATCTATACCCGCGGTGAATTAAGATAAACCACTTTAAACAAAAAAATCTTAAATTTTTTTATATTTTCACGAATCCAATTAAATATCGAAGAAATGAAAGGGGGCGAAGACAAACTACCAAGATTGAATGCTGTTCAATCTGAAGAATGTGCTCCAGCCGACATCATTATGCGGTTAGCACCAGTTGTCGGTGAATATGGTTTAGCTGTATTAATGCAGTATGGGGTACCAGGTTATTTATATGGTGACAGTCACCAAACGCTGATTGGGCATAAAATATGAAATTAATTAGCCTTGGAATTATGCAATGGTAGTTCGTATGTGATAATATTCACATAATACAGATAGAGTGAGTTGTTTATAGTTATAAAAGGGTCATATGATGCGCATTTAACAATAGCCAATGCTGCAATCTGTTTTTATGAACCGGATGGTAACTCCGTTGAACTGATAGCGCCAATAAATTTAGATATATAGTAAATGAAGAAATGAAATAGGGAGGTAGTCATATGAGTACAATTTCATTAAAAAAGAACGCAGCGAGGATTGTGCTAGAAAAGAAAAAACTAACTGGAGTTACTGCAAGAGTAGGAATTGTTTTGGATATTTCAGGTTCGATGCGCCAGTTATATCGAAAAGGTATTGTACAAGATGCGGTTGAACGTATATTGGCTGTTGCGAGCCAATTTGATGATGACGGTTCTTTAGATGTGTGGGTATATGATAACGAATTTTCTCGCTTACCAGCTGTTACTGAAAAGGATTTTAGTGATTATGTAGAACGACAAATATTAAATAATGACAGTATCCACAAATTCGGGAGAAATGATGAACCTAAAGTAATGGAAGATGTAATTCTTAAATATACGATAGAGGAACCGAGTAGTGAGCCTGTTTTTTTAGTATTTATTAACGATGGCGGCTGTAAACCTGGTATTAAAAAATCCATTATCTCGTCTTCGACACAACCCATCTTTTGGCAATTTGTTGGCATTGGAAATTCTAACTTTGATGTTTTAAGAAAGCTAGATACAATGGAAGGACGATTTGTTGATAATGCTAATTTCTTTCACTTAGATTATTTGGAAAATGTATCAGATGAGGAATTATATGATCAATTATTAAATGAGTTTCCAGAATGGTTAGTAGAAGCTAAGCAAAAAGGGATTTTGTGTTAAATATTGGTTAAAAGCTTGTTTCAGTATTTATACTGGACAAGCTTTTTTTCTCGCCTATACTCCAGCACCTAGCCCTTAGAGTCGCTTCTGGTTTGTCGGCACCTGCAAGAAGGGCGTTTGAGCATCATGGCATCACAACGTTGCAACAACTATCCGCACATAGTGAAAAAGAGATTTTACAATTTCATGGCATAGGCCCAGCTTCTTTACCGATACTCAGAGGTTCTTTGGAGGAAAATAGCTTATCATTTAAACAGTAAAAGCAGCATACAACATGCTGGAATTTAATGTTCATGGGGCTGAAAGAATTAGTGGAGACAGGTAAAGTTAGCTATCAAGGATAAAATCGTTTGAGTCATCTATCTATACAACCAAATATGTATCTGAAGAAGAAGCCGTTAATATGGCTTCTTCTTTAGTATGAAACAGGGTTTGAACCAGAATTTAAAACATATGCGAGCCGCTCAGGTATTGAAGTTGCTTCTTTCAATGCAGTACTCTACTGTAATACTGTCTGGTTTTTTCTGTCTTGTGCAGCATGTAGTTTTACCATAGCAAATCGTGCAATTGGCTGAATCACTAAGCTTTCAGCAATGAGGACGATTACGAAATTTCTTGGCCAATTCGTTAAGAAATTGCTGAAGATTTCTGAACTAAAACCGTTTCCTACCATATCACCAATAAGCGTCATACAAACTGACATTCCTAGTACAGTAAATAAGATGCGGAACAAAATTTTGGCATTAAAACTATCTGTTGATTTCGTGAATTTTTCAACCAATTTTTCTGCAATACGACCAATCAGGACGGGTTCAATAATCATGGCAATCACCCAAAAAATCGGTAACAGCTTCATGATTGCGAAGGCGACGTCTAAATTAAATTCACCGACAGCTAGAATCACATTGAACGACACCATAAGCAGAACGGTCAGTGTACAAATGATTGTACCGAATAATGCACCTTCCTTCCCGTTTCTTGGCAATCTTGTTTCTTGTTTCATTTTTATCTTCCTTTCCAATAGCTTATTCCAGACCTTCTTCACCTACAAAATACAGCAATGGATCAAATTTTTGAAACATGTTAGGCCTTTTAGGATTAACTGAGCCCAACACGTTTGTATCCATATTAGGTGTATGCCACTGAGTCTGGTTGTTAGTGTAGCAAAAAAAAATCCGATGATGTAAGTGTTTTTTTACTTATTTGTACAAAACGCGTTCATAAAGTTGACACAAAGACGTGTGTTATAGCGGGTAGACCCAATTACAATAAAAGAATTCGTTCTGAACCATCTATTTATTGATCCCGTAAAAAAATGAAAGCACAATTCTTCACGTATATAGAAGGTGATAAGTAAATGGTGTGTCTCTCCAATACCGATTTTTTCCTCCTTCGCTAGACTTGTTTGTTATAAGGGGGAGGTATACCACCTAGTTAATTCTAAATAAGTAGTGCCGAATATATAGTTTGAATCATTAGCGAAAGCTCAAAAAAAACAGCCAACGGGGTTGCACCAATGGTTCGAATAGACGTGTTAAATAAGTGAAAGTGACCTTTGAGTTCATTAAGTAGACACTAAGTTTATTTATATAGTAGAATAACTTGGCTGGTAAGAGACCAGAAACTAGTAAAAGTTGAAAATAGAATTACCAATTTGGGAGGAAAAAATAATGAATATTTTAGTAGTAAAAGCAAATAACCGCCCGGCTACAGAAGCAATCTCAAGCAAAATGTACGAAACATTTATGGAAAACGTACAAGATGCAAAGGACCTAAACGTTACAACGTTTGACGTGTTCGCAGAAGATATGCCTTACTTCGGTCAAGACTTGTTCAATGCATTTGGTAAAATGCAAAATGGCGAACAATTGTCGGACATCGAACAGCGCATTCTAGCAGCGAAACAAAAAGCAATGGACGCTTTAACAGCTGCTGATGTCGTTGTTTTCGCATTCCCACTATGGAACTTAACAATTCCAGCACCACTACAAACCTTTGTAGATTATGTATATCAAGCAGGATATGCATTTAAATATAGCGAAGAAGGTCAATTGATTAGCTTAATGACTGAGAAAAAAGCGATACTTTTAAATGCGCGTGGTGGCATTTACTCAACGCCTGAAACAGCACCAATGGAAATGTCAGCCACGTATATGCGCAACGTCTTAGGTGGCGTATTTGGCATGACTGTTGAAGAAGTTATCATTGAAGGACATAATGCAATGCCAAATCAAGCAGAACAAATTATTGCACAAGGCCTTGAAAAAGTTGTCGAAGTTGCAAAAACGTTGTCTGCTCAACCGGCAACAGTGTAAGACTGCATGTAAATATGAGTAGTACCTAGTTTGTTTCTGCTCATTATAAAAGATGATTTTAACAAGTTTAATAATCCCCTCCTGTAAATTCAGTGAGGGGATTTTTTTATGTACTTGAATGAAGAAATTCGGGATTTTTGATGACAGCTAACACATAAGACAAAAAAATTTACATTTAGCTAACGGTAAGTTAAACTAATGTGGATAACAATTATCCATATTAGTATGTCGTTTAATAAGAATTAATAGAAAGTCATTTGAAGAAAGGTGGTGAGCGTAATGCAGATGAAAACGGGCGTTGAACAATCCGTCTACGCCATTCTTATCCTGAATATGCTGCCAAATAGAGCGGTATTGTCTGGAGAGGCAATTAGTCAACAGTTGGGAACGTCGCCCACTTATTTTCAAAAACTGTTGAGAAAGTTAGTCAGGGCAGACCTGATTACCTCTGTCGCAGGGGTAAAGGGCGGATTTAAATTAAAGAAAAAACCTGAAGAGATTCGGATATACGATGTATATCTTGCAATAGAAGGTCAACAATCTCTTTATTCCTCAAGTGGTATTTTCGATGACATGCTTGAATTGGAAAAGGAGGATGGTTGCTGTTTGTTGACCGATTTAATGGATGAGGCTGAATCCACTTGGAAAACGGTATTGAAGCGTGAAACTATTGCAACTTTATATGAAGAAACAACTAATCGCTTTCCTGAAAAAGTGGATGGCTTAAAAGAATGGATAAAAGAAAAAGCGTGTAAGTAGGTGAATAACAATATGGATAATTTTCAATCACATCCTGGTTTTGCACGAACGTTTAAAGAGAGTAAATTAACGCTTGGGTTAACCTTTCCTTTGGAGTCGTATGTAGGAAGCTTCCCGACGATGGATTTGGAGGAGCAAATGATACTTGCGAAAAAGGCGGAAAGTCTAGGGTTCGCCTCTTTGTTTGTCAGAGATTCTCCGCTTTATGATTCGAACTTCGGTGATGTTGGAGCCCTATACGACCCTTGGGTGTTTCTTTCTTACGTAGCAGCACATACGGATCGAATTGCTCTTGGTACTTCAAGTATTGTGACGACATTGCGTCACCCGCTTCATGTAGCAAAGTCAGCTGCTTCTCTTGATAAAATATCTAACCAACGCTTGTTGTTGGGCGCGGCGACTGGAGACCGCCCCATCGAATTTCCCGCATTTAAAGTGGATTTTGATGAAAGAGCAGCGTTATTTAGGGAATCTATAGTGGTAATGAAAAAAGTCTGGAAAGAATCATTCCCGAAAATACAGACAGAGCGAGTTGACATGCTTCAAGGTGATATCGTTCCCAAACCAATTTTATCTGCTATTCCGATTTTGGGAACGGGGTATTCTGGCCAAACGATTGAGTGGCTAGCGGAGCATACAAATGGTTGGTTATTTTATTCTCAAGGGGTTAATGAACAGCGCGAACTTGTAAAAAAATGGCGAGAAGCAGCTGGTGGATTCAAACCATTTGCTCAAGCTATGGCGATTGATTTATCAGAGAATCCAAATGAAGCACCCAAACCGATAAAGGGCGGGTTTAGATCGGGTTATAAGTTTTTAATTGATTATTTACATGCTTACGAGGATGTCGGAGTTAACCATGTAATGGTTGGGCTGAAGAATGGAACACGCCCGGCAGCAGAAGTGATTCATGAACTAGGCGAATATGTGCTCCCTCATTTTCCTGCAAATAAATTATGAAAGAAGTGGAATATAGATGATTACAGGTCTAGATCGAATTAATGAATTAGCAAAAAAGCAAAGGGAAGAGGGGTTGACCAACGCCGAAATGGTAGAACAAACTGTCTTGCAACAAGATTACTTACGCGAAATCCGCGGACAGGTTCTTAATACCGTCTCAGGAATAACCGTTCTGGATCCACTTGGCAATGATGTGACACCTGACAAAGTACAAGAGGAAAGGAAGTTAACTAAATGAGGTTAAGTGTACTGGATCAAGCACCCGTTACGAAAGGAAATAGTGCGCCGGATGCTTTAAAAAAAGCAGAAGAGCTGGCTATTTTGGCAGATGAATTAGGCTACCATCGAATGTGGATGGCAGAGCATCATGGAACAAATACCTTTGCAAGTTCAGCTCCTGAAGTGACCGCTGCACATTTAGCTGCCAAAACAAAACAAATTCGTATCGGTACGGGTGGCGTGATGATGATGCATTATTCCCCACTAAAACTGGCTGAAGTATTTAAAACACTAAGTGCTTTCTCACCAGGGCGGATTGATTTTGGTGTGGGGCGAGCTCCGGGAGGGGATAACGATTCCATCTATGCTTTATCTGAAGGGCGTCCTCCGATGGTGAATAATATGTATGAGAAATTTGGTATAGCACTGCAATTGATCAACGATGAAGTACCAGGCGATAGCCTATACAATAAAACAATCGCCACGCCATCGCACGTTATTTTACCTGAAGCTTGGCTATTGGGATCGAGTGGGAATAGTGCCATTCAAGCAGGGCGTATGGGCGTTGGCTATTCTTTTGCGCAGTTTTTTAATGGTCAGATGTCCAAATCGATTTTAGACACCTATAAGAAGAATTTTCAACCTTCAGCGTTTATGGAGAAACCGGAAATCAATGTATCCTATATGGTGACAACAGCCGAAACAACAGAAGAAGCTGAGTTTGAGGCAATGCCTCAAGATATTTGGCGTCTACTGTTCATGAAAGGTAGAGTGGGGCAAGTTTTGACACCCGAAGAAGCCCGTGATTATCCTCTGACAGAAATGGATCGTATGATGATTAAAGAAAGTCGTAAAATCCATTTAGTGGGATCTTCGAAAGGGATTTCCACGCGATTACAAGAAGAGCAAGAACGTTATGGATTTGATGAAGCAATGATTTGCAGTATTCCCCATTCGCAAGAGAAGCGTTTGAATGTCTATCGCTTATTAGCACAGGAGCTACTGTAGGAAAGAAAGGAAGTATTGAAATGGAGGATTATTTAGTAAAAGCAATTGCTTATAATAATCAGGTACGTGCTTATGCAGCAATCACAACCGAAACGGTCGGAGAAGCTAAACGCCGCCATCATACATGGCCAACTGAATCTGTAGCGCTTGGGCGTTCTATGACAGCCGGCGTTATACTAGGTGCTATGCTTAAAGGTGAGGAGAAAATATCGATAAAGATTAACGGCGGCGGTCCAATTGGAACAATTTTAGTCGATGCGAACACCAAAGGAGAAGTTAGGGGCTACGTTACAAATCCTCAAACTCATTTTGATGTAAATGATCAAGGTAAACTTGATGTGAAAAGAGCAGTTGGAACGGATGGAATGCTTACCGTATCAAAAGATATCGGCTTGCAACAGCCCTTTGTTGGATATGTTCCTCTTGTCTCAGGTGAGATAGGAGAGGATTTCACTTCCTATATTTTGCATTCAGAGCAAGTATCTTCTTCTGTCGGGGTCGGTGTTTTAGTCAATCCAGACGAGACCATTCAAGCAGCAGGAGGATTCATCATTCAACTGATGCCTGGGACAGATGAGAAAACAATTCATATGATTGAAGAACGTTTGACAGGAATAGCTCCTATCTCTTCAATGGTAGAGCAAGGGATGACACCGGAACAGATACTTGAGCAAGTGCTAGGTGTGGGACAGATGAAGTTTCTAGAGAAAATTCCGGTTCAATTTCAGTGTCAATGCTCTGAGGAGAGGATTTCCAATGCTATTATCAGTTTAGGTAGTGCTGAGATTCAAGACATGATTCAAACGGATGGACAGGCAGAAGCACAATGTCATTTTTGTAATGAAAACTATCATTTCACTAAACAAGATTTAGAATTATTACTCGAAGAAGCGAGATAACAACGTTTCTGTTTTTCACATCATCAAAAAGCCATTTTTTCGCTTATAGAAAAGATGGCTTTTTCTTATCCAATGATTGTATTAGAAAAAAGGCAGACAGCTCAACATGCTATGCTTGATACCATTCAACGATGTGTGGAAAGGGTATAATACATTATTAGAAGTAGACACTAATAAAGGCTGTATTATGAACAGGAATGCCTTGATTTGTGTTTTGTATACAAGGATAAAAATGATAAAAAGAAAAGGAGATACGATGACAAATAGAAGAGAAACAATCGAAGCAGGATGGAACTTAGATAACAGTTATGCTCATTTGCCGAAATCATTTTTTACCGACCTAAATCCAAGCCTTGTACCGTCACCGAAGTTGATCATTTTCAATGATTCATTGGCAACATCCCTTGGGTTGGATGCCCGGGCACTACAAAGTGAAGATGGCGTGGAGGTGCTTGCTGGGAATCAAATTCCAGAAGGTGCTTTACCGATTGCTCAAGCGTATGCGGGGCATCAATTTGGACACTTTGCGATGTTAGGAGACGGCCGGGCTATGTTAATTGGCGAACAGATTACTCCTTTAGGTGAACGGTTTGATATTCAGCTCAAAGGTTCGGGCCGAACGCCCTATTCCCGTGGGGGCGATGGTCGAGCGGCACTTGGACCGATGCTACGTGAATACATCATCAGTGAAGCCATGCATGCGCTTCGTATTCCTACCACTCGTAGTCTAGCAGTGGTGACAACCGGTGAATCCATCATTCGTCAAACCGATCTTCCAGGTGCCATTATGACTCGTGTGGCTGCCAGTCATCTGCGATTCGGAACCTTTCAATACGTTGCAAAATGGGGAACGGATGAGGAACTCCGGATTCTGGCTGACTATGCACTTCAGCGCCATTTTCCGGAGATTAATGCTGAAGAGAGTCGTTATCTTGGATTGCTTCAGGGTGTGATTCAACGTCAGGCCGCCTTGGTTGCCAAATGGCAACTAGTTGGTTTTATCCATGGGGTAATGAATACAGATAACATGACGATAAGTGGGGAGACCATCGATTATGGTCCTTGTGCATTCATGGATACCTATGACCCGGCAACGGTTTTCAGTTCCATTGACATTCAAGGTCGCTATTCTTATGGCAATCAGCCGAATATCGTCGGGTGGAATCTTGCGCGATTTGCTGAAACCCTGATACCGTTACTGCATGAAGAGTATGCAGAGGGTGCCAAACTGGCGCAGGATGCTATTTCAGATTTCCCGGAGCAGTATCATTCGAATTGGCTTGCGGGAATGAAAGCGAAACTAGGGTTATTTAATGAAGAGATCCAGGATGAATCCCTTATTGAAAACCTTCTTCGTATGATGGAGAAGCATGGTGCGGACTACACGAATACTTTCCGCGCATTAACGTTTGATAACTTTGAGGATTCGGCCCTTTTTAGGACTCCGGAATTTGCTGAGTGGCATGAAATGTGGCAGGGAAGGCTAAGCCGACAGCTGGAATCGAAGGTCAGCTCTCAACAGTTGATGCAAGACAGCAATCCTGCGTTAATACCTCGGAACCATCGGGTAGAAGCTGCACTACAAGCCGCAGTGAACCAAGGTGATTACAGTGTGATGGAGCGGCTACTTGAAGTTCTTTCAAATCCGTATGTGTACACTTCAGAGCAGGCTGATTACTCCACACTTCCTGAGCAATCAGCAAGTCCGTACCAAACCTATTGCGGTACTTAATAATTGGCTTTTCATGGTTTGCTAGCAGCACATAATAATGCTACCCAATACATAAGGTAGCATTATTTTTGTTTATGAAAAGGCTATACTATATTATAAAAAATAGGATTAAATAATAATAAATGAGGTTACTTACATGAGTGAAAGAAGTTTTGGAGATTATAAATTAAGCGATGAAATAAAAAGAGCTCTTGTTTTATTGAAATATGAAACGCCTACAGAGGTTCAAAGTGAAGTCATACCGAGAGCGCTGGAAAACCAGGATCTCATTGTGAAATCTCAAACGGGTAGTGGTAAGACGGCATCTTTTGGTATCCCTCTTTGCGAAATGATTGACTGGGAGCGGGAAAATCCACAAGCATTAATTCTCACACCGACCCGAGAGCTTGCCGTTCAAGTTCAAGAGGACGTAACAGCTATCGGGCGAGTTAAAAGAATGAAAGCCCTGGCGGTTTACGGCAAAGAGCCGTTTATAAAACAAGAAGAAGCATTGGAACAGAAAACGCATATAGTCGTTGGTACACCTGGGCGCGTGATAGATCATATTGAAAGAGGAACATTACGTGTAGATGAAATAAACTATTTGATTATAGATGAAGCTGATGAAATGTTGACCATGGGCTTTGTCGCCCAAGTAGAAGCTATTATAAAAAAACTTCCTATAGATAGAGTAACGATGGTGTTTTCTGCTACATTTCCTAAAGCTGTTGAAAAACTTTGCCATAACTATATGAAAAACCCTATTTCTATTCAAATTGCTTCTACAGGAATTACGACGAGTGCGATTGAACATCGTGTAATTGAAGTGAAAGAAGCTGGAAAAATGTCATTGCTGAAAAATGTTACTGTTGTTGAAAATCCCGATAGCTGTATTATCTTCTGTAGAACTAAAGGGCATGTGGACGCAGTGTTTGCGGAATTGGAAAGATCCAACTATTCTTGTGAGAAAATTCACGGTGGAATTGTACAAGAAGACCGATTTACGGTTATGGAAGGTTTCAAAATGGGGAATTTTCGTTATCTTGTGGCGACTGATGTGGCTGCAAGGGGAATCGATGTAGCTAAAATAACACTCGTGATCAACTATGACGTTCCCATGGAAAAAGAGAGCTATGTTCATCGAACTGGCAGAACCGGTCGTGCTGGTCATAAAGGAAAAGCAATTACGTTTGTAACCCCGAGTGACAGCAAACTCCTTAAAGCAATTGAAGCATACATTGGTTTTAAGATACCTGTAGGGGAAGCGCCGACGCAGCAGAAAGTAGTCGTTGGAAAAAATGCATTCGTGGAAAAAGTCAGTGGTCGTCAGAAAGCCAAAAATAATATACAAGTACAATCAAACAAGGATGTCATGAAACTTCACTTCAACGGTGGAAAAAAGAAAAAGCTTCGAGCCGTAGATTTTGTTGGAACAATTGCGAAACTTCCCGGCTTAACAGCAGATGATATTGGTATTATTACGATTCAGGATGAGTTGACTTATATCGATATTCTGAATGGCAAAGGTGCATTAGTCATGCAGGCAATGAAAGAAGCAATGATTAAAGGGAAGAAGCTTAAAGTTAGTAAGGCTAATAGAATTTGATTTTTCAAAGGTGAGCAATTAGTAGCGGATAAATAATGAAAATGGAAATGGGGACTGGCAATGCGATTGGTTAGACCATCCATCGAATGGAAAAACGAGCATGAAGATTACATGAAAGAGTGGGATGAATCTCGGATGACGCCCAGCAGTTTTAGTTTAGCTGATTACGCGCATTATGAAGCTTATTTAGAAGCACTGAAGACCCGTGAAAGCGGGGACGGAAAATGGGTGCCTAGCACGAACTATTTCTTGGTGGATGGAAATGATAGGGTGCTAGCGATGGTTGACATACGGCACAGTCTGACAGATTATTTACATAATGTCGGCGGGCATATCGGGTATGGTGTGAGACCTGCGGAAAGAAGGAAAGGTTATGCGACACAGATTCTTGCAGAGGCATTGAAGAAATGCGATGAACTCGGAATCGATCGGGTACTGGTAACTTGTAATGATGACAATATTGGATCTGCAAAAACGATAGTGAAGAATGGCGGTATTGAAGACAAAAGCTTTATTGAGGAAGATGGAACGGTGGTTCGGCGTTTTTGGATAGAGAGGTAATTGCATGAATGTTGTCTCATTATTGAAAATGAACGTGAAACTTTAAACAATGATGATTAACTAGTACACAAATATGCAACGCTAGTGGATACTGAAAAAACAACCCAGAAGTATGAGGTACTCCTGGGTTGTTTACTGGGGAATTTGAAATTAAATGAAAGATACATCTAACTCCATGAGGTCTTTCTGGTTGAAAGTTAAACCAGGAAGGGTGAAAGTCCCTGCATTTATTGCAAAAGTATTGGCAATAACATTTGGACTTCCAGGGTGAAAGATTCTAACTTCATAGTGGAATTGTGCAACGTCTTGGCTTAAGTTGAAGTGTTGATTCGGTAAAAGAATTACTAATTCATTGAGCAGAATTACTGGACTGCCACTATTCCAATTGATAACTTGTACCCTAACTTGAAAGGTTTTTGCTGGATCAAGGTTAGCCACTTCAATATGAGCTGCTGTTTGTTCAACAACCGTATTTAATACCCCTGTAGTTAATACCATAGGTTTTAATCTAGGATGATCATTACATGGGTCTTCACACTTGCGTTTATGATTACCATTAGATGTGTAATCATGGTAATACCCACGCTTGTCTTCATTTCTATAATCACGCATTTTCTCACCTCCTTGCATGTAAGCTATTACTAATATATTAAAAATAATAGAAAGTGTTACAAGTTGTCCCGAATTTCAGAAATTTATTTTTCGGGAATAATGATTTTTAGCAAAAGTTGGCGCACTCTTTGACAACAGGGGGAGGCAATGGGGAAAGTTATTTTCACTATAAATTTAATTAGAAATACACACAAGTGGCTCTCACTAATTTTTTTATAGTTGTCTGGTGATTGCAGGTTATTCGCAAACTGAACAGCAGAATGAAAATAAAACAATTTAATGAAATTTCATCAGGAATTTTCCGACTATAATTCCTGGTATATATATAAGAAACAGTCATGAAAGTTAGACTCTCATGACTGTTTGCAGATACTCTTTACATTAATTTTTTTGGCACACTAATCCTCTGTAATTTCACTCGTTGCCGTAATAGAGACTCCATTCAGCGCCTGTGTTGCCAGTCGGTCCGCTTCTGAATTTAATTTTCGCTGCACTAGTTTGTACTCTGGCTGTATGCCGAGGCTTGTTAGCTTTTCTTCTATCCGGTTCGCCCAGCCCGACAGAACATTTTCGAGCGTCGGCCATTCCTCGGTCATCTGGTTAATGACCACCTGGGAATCCCCGATGAACTGGACTGGTAGATGGTGGACATTCAAAAGGTCGAGCTCCTGTAGACCGAGGTAGAGTGCCGCATATTCAGCCTCGTTATTCGATGTGAGTTCGACAGAAGGTGCATTACGCCGCAACCTGTAAGATTTCCCACTCTGCTCATAATAAATAACGCAGCCCAAACCCGATGTATTGGTCTCACGATCGAAGCCGCCGTCGAAATAAACTGTGATGTTATGTGGTTCGGTTTCGATACCTTTCAAATAGCCTTTCATCTCTTTGACCGTCCAGATGCTGTCGATTCGATCAATGAATGTTACACTTTTGGTCCGCCCGGTCCGCTCCAGGTCTTCGGCAATCACTAGAGCTTGTGCTGCCGACATCTCTTCAGATCGAAAGACGGTTTCCGAGCCTCTTGATAATCTGTAAGTCCATTCGATGAGAACATCCATCACCATTCCTCCTATATCAGTAAGTCAGTCTATCTAGTCATATCGTTTTTCATCCAACAAATCCTAACCACTATCAGTTTACCCAATGCAGACGATATTTATGAAGCGAATCAACTTGTCAGCAACCCATTCTGAAAGCAAACTGCATCTGCATTAATATAGAATGAAAACCAGACATTTGAGTAAATGCCTGGTTTTTGATTGTTTTTTATTCAGATGTGTGAAGTACTAGTCTTACATAAGTACTCTTAATTTAACTTCTACCAACTATCACTTTTTTATTTTTCTTTGTAATCGAAATCGCCAACAAAATCATGGCAACTAGACTAATAACCGCAAATATAGTAGCAGCTAAGAAGGCGAAATTAATACCATGTAGTAATCCATCCGCAGAAATAATACTGAGCTGTTCGGATGACGGGTTTTCATCTGGCGTATTTCGAACCTCTTTTGACACGAATAAATTCGTTTGTGTCGTCATAATGGTTGTCATTACGGCTGTTCCAATTGCACCTGCAATGGCCTGAAGCGTATTTTGCATGGCTGTGCCGTCACCGTGTAATTTACTTGGCAATGAATTTAATCCGGCAGTCGTAAGCGGCATCGTTAAGAAAGTGAGCCCAACCGACCGAACGAGATAAATAAATGCCAGTAAGACGATTCCGGATGTATATGTCAAATTAGTATAAGCTGCGGTCGTTCCGACAAGGACAATGGTGCCGAAAATACCAATCCACTTGATGCCATAGCGATCATACATTTTTCCAGCAATCGGTGACATAATCGCCATGGCGATGCTACCTGGTAAAAGAAATAAGCCTGATTCTAATGCAGTCAATCCACGATTACTTTGTAAATAAATCGGGATTAATATCATTGCTGCATATGTAACCCCGTTTACAAAGAAACTAATAATGATAGAAAATGTAAATTCAATTGATTTAAATATTTTTAAATCAATGAGCGGGTCTTTTGTATTCAGTTGTCGTATGACAAATAATATGAGTGAGATAACCCCTATCGTTAAGGGAATTAAGACAGTTAAACTACTCCAACCCGCTTTTCCAGCGATACCAAACCCGTATAAAATACCCCCGAACCCGAACGTTGACGTAATAACGCCCAAGATATCTAGCTTGGCAGGTCGTGGTTCGGAGACGTTTTTTAGCACAAAGAAAGCAGCGATTAACGCCGACAGTGAAAATGGTAAAATGGCAAAAAAGATAAAACGCCATGATAAAGTCGTAATTAAAAAACCGGAGAGGGTAGGGCCAACTGCTGGTGCAAACATAATTGCCACCCCAACGATTCCCATTGCAGCACCACGCTTCTCCATTGGGAAAAGTCGGAATACGACACTAATTAATAAGGGCATTACAATTCCTGCCCCAATCGCTTGCACAACACGACCTGTTAAAAGAAGTGTAAAGCTTGGTGCAATCCCGCAAATTAGTGTGCCGATTGAAAAAACAATCATCGATGTAAAAAAGAGTTGACGGGTTGAAAAACGAGCCATTAAAAATGCTGTAATCGGAATGAAAATACCATTCACTAGCATATACAATGTAATCAACCATTGCGCTGTTGCTGTGGATATATTAAATTCCTCTGATAATGTTGGTAATGCAACGTTTAGTACTGTTTGATTTAAAATCGCCGCGATTGCACCGATTAACAGCACTGTTAAAATCGGTCCTGTTTTAAACGTATTTGTTGCTTGATTTTCCAATTAAATAAACTCCCTTTTCAAATGATTACTTATTACTTAGTGTGCTAACTAATTGGTTAAAATAATTATGTATGTAAATTAGATTCGATTTTTTGTAGGAGACGTTTCAGTATTACCTGGTCCTCTAGGCTTATGTCATTTAACATTTTTTCTTGATGATTGCGCCATATTTCTGTGATTGAATTTTCAAGTGCGCGTCCTTTTTCCGTTAAGAAAACCCTAGTCACACGTCCATCCACCGCATCTTTCGTTCTAGTCACAAGTCCATATTCCTCTAGTTTTTTCACCATATTTGTTAAGGTCGGCGGTTCACAGCCCATAAGTTCAGACAACTCTGTTTGGCTCGCACCGTCTTTCTTCCATAATTGCCAAAGCAGATGATCTTGCCCAACATGAATTTTAACCTCTCTTAATGAATCCGCGTAATCTTTTCTTGCTTTCGCAGACGTTTTTGCGAACAATATCCGAATGTCTTCCTTAATCATGGTATCAATCCTTTTTTTAATTAATTAGCCTGCTAACCTTACCTTATATTGAATAGCTTTGTCAATGAAATTTCGGGTATCCCATTCACGGTACTAATTAGAAAGTGAGGTCGAAATAGAGAGGGGGAAGCAGGTGTTTGGCTAGTTTGCAGAAAATCTTCCAATAGAAAATGACCCACCATGGTTCGCATTGGGAAGAGGCGTGGTGGGTTCTGTTGTCGAAATGAACAAGTAGGCTTAGCGCCGCATAAACCTATACTTACATTCTTTTTATATACCCGTTAATTCGTGATTCTTCTTCTGCACTAATTTCAGTTCGCAATCCTTCAATGCTTTCTTTCCGTCGCTCGTTTTTCTCCTTGATTGCAGCAAGTTCTTTCCCTTCAGCGAATTCCATTGCTGCTTCTGCTGCTTCCATATTACTGATTGTTTTCTTTAGCCTATTTACATTGTCATCTGAATCATTCGGTTTGATGCTAGTCATTATGCTACCTCCTTCATTTTTTTAAAAACCTTCAAGAGATAGCGTTCCCAACTTTTGAATAACTATTTATGGCGTTTTAATCCTTGTACTTTGATCATTTTAATTTTCTGGTTATGCTTCGCCTTTGGGATTTATTTAGAGTGGGGGTGAAGTTGAAATTCTAGTAATTATTTGCTATTATCGGTATTGACAGATATTTCGAATCATTAGTTCTACTTGTATATCTGGAGTCTAAAGGCGGAGTAATATTTGTAGGGATAAGCGGCGAAAGGGGAAAAAAAATTGAAAATTATCGACTTACATTGTGACGTATTGCTGAGATTGTATGAATCAAAGGGGAGAATGAAGTTTCAAGATTCGTTGGAACTCGATACGAGTTATGAAAAACTAATAAAGGGTGGAGTAAAGGTACAAGCATTCGCAATATTCGTGTATCCCGAAATGAAGTCGGATCAGAAATTCCAAGCCGCATTAGATCAAATCCATTTCTTTTATACAGATGTACTTGGGAATAATCCGAACATGAAACTGATCAAGGAATGGAGCGATTTCGATCAGTTAAAAGACGGAGAAATTGGAGCGATGTTGACACTTGAAGGTGTGGATGCAATCGGAAACGATCTGCAAAAGCTATCTATTCTCCATCAATTGGGCGTCCGTTCGATTGGACTAACTTGGAACAATGCTAACTTGGCAGCAGATGGTGCGGGAGAACCCCGTGGAGCGGGACTTACGTCGTTTGGTAAGGAGATTGTTCATTTCAATAACGAACATAAAATTTTGACTGATGTTTCCCATTTATGTGAGAAGGCTTTTTGGGATGTCATGGAAGCGGCCGACTATCCAATTGCGAGCCATTCGAATGCCAAAGCGTTATGCAATCATGTTCGCAATCTGACAGATGAGCAGGCAAAAGCGATGTTTGCGAAAAATGGGCTTGTCCATGTTGTCTATAATCCGCCGTTTGTGAAAGAACAAGGGGAAGTGGCGATAACAGACCTTATCGAACATATTGACCATTTCTGTTCTTTAGGGGGAGAGAAACAAATTGGATTAGGCTCAGACTTCGATGGTATTTCGTCGAAGATTGTTAATTTAGAAGATGCATCTATGCATCCGAACTTACTAAATGAGTTGTTGAAAAAATACAATGAAGAGACGGTCAAAGGTTTTGCCTATCAAAACTTTATGGATCATCGTCCTAATTGAACAGTAATGATAGACCCAATCAAGCTAAGTGAAAAGTAGAAAGCACCGAGGGGTAAAATATAGGTTAGTAAGGGAAACTTTTTTGAATAACTCGTGGTTTTTCCGTTTTTACCCTCTACGCCCTGTATGACTTGCTCGCGTTTGCTAACGGTTGAATAGAAACGTCTTGAGTTGTTTAGAAATCTATTGAAAAATCCACCTTGGATGATGAGTAATACACTGCTGATTAGTAACAGGACGATGCCGATATAAAAAAACAAATCAAGTAAGACAATGATATACTTTGGGACCATAAATGCAGTGGAGCATAAAATAACAAAAGATATGATGCAAAAAGAAAGAAATAAGCTATTCTTTTTCATTGAGGTTTACAACTCCTATCTTTTATATGGATGAACAGATATATGTCTATCAATTTAAAATATTATTGCTATTATAATTGTAAGCACTTACAATTATATATAGTTACAAGAATAGTACAAGGGGGGAATGGGAAATGAAGAAAAAAACATGGTTAGGCTTAATTTTCTTAGCAATTTTTTCTTTGATTGTATCGGGTTGTAATTTCAGCTCATCAAGCGAAGAGAAAGACGACAAGAAAGAGGTTGAAAAAGAAGGGGACGGCAAAGTAGCACAAGTGTTGAATTTGAGTGCAACTGCTGATATTCCAACATTGGATTCAACAAAAGCGCATGACGCTATTGCATTCGACGTTTTGAATAACGTGAATGAGGGGCTGTATCGTCAGGACCAGAGTAACAAATCGGTTCCAGCGCTCGCAGAGAAGCATGAGAAAAGTGAAGATGGCATTGTTCATACATTTACAATTAGAGACGCGAACTGGAGTAACGGCGATCCTGTAACAGCTGCCGATTTTGAATACGCGTGGAAACGTGTTATGAAAGAAGCAGGTGCCTATAATTACATGCTCGTTACTGCAGGTATCAAGAATTCCGAAGCAATCATGAACGAAGAAATGGAAGCTGAAGAACTTGGTATTAAAGCAACAGGAGAAAAAACGCTTGAAGTGACACTTGAAAGTGCAAATCCATTGTTCGAAACACTACTGGCGTTCCCAACATTCTTACCGCAGAATCAAAAGTTTGTCGAAGAACTTGGGGATCAGTATGCACTTGAAGCTGAAAATATTTTAGCGAATGGACCATTCAAACTTGTTAACTGGACACAAGAACAAAGCTGGAAACTTGAAAAAAATCCAGATTATTGGGATGCAGGGGCAGTGAAAATTGAAGAGGTAAATGTATTTGTTGTCAAAGATCCGTCTACTGGGGCGAATCTATATGAGACAGAAAAAATTGATCGCGTCAAATTGACTTCTGCACTCATTGACCAATACGTTGATGATAAAAACTTTAAAGTTGAAAAAGACTCAGGTATTGTCTTCTTACGCTTTAATCACAATCATCCAGTGCTTAAAAATCCGGAAATTCGCCGTGCGATTGGAATGGCAGTTGATCGTCAAGGCTTGACAGATGTCATTTTGAAAGATGGGTCTTCACCAATTTACGGAGTAGTTGGAGAAGGATTCTACTTCTCACCTGACAACAAAGATTACCGCGAGTTAAATGGAGACTTCAATAAAGGGAATCCTGAAGAAGCAAAAGCAATATGGGAAAAGGCTTTAGCTGAAGTAGGAGAGACAGAATTAACTGTATCACTCAATATTGCTGATTCGGATGAGATGAAAAAAGTTGCTGAGTACTTACAAGCACAGCTTGAAGATAACCTACCGGGACTTAAGCTTGACATTAAAGCTGTACCATTCGCTCAACGTCTTGAAATTGAAAAAGCAATCGACTATGATATTTCTCTTTCAACATGGGGACCAGATTATAGTGACCCGATGACATACTTAGATATGTGGGTAAAAGGTGGTTCTTCTAACCGCATGGACTATAGCAATCCGAAATTAGATGCATTAGTTCATGATGCACGCGTGGAGACGGATCTAAGCAAACGTTACGAGATGTTGCTTGGCATTGAAAAGATTTTGTTGGAAGAAGATGCAGCAGTTGCACCTCTTTATCAACGAGGATCTGCAATTCTTGTACGTGATAAAATCAAGGATTTAGCTAAACATCCAACTGGTGCTGAATTCACATACAAATGGGCTCACATCGAATAAACATATATTTCAAGTAACAGATGAGCGAAGGTGTATCCAACTGGAGCATCTTCGTTTTCCGTTTATTAAATAAGTTTAACAAATGAATACCTATTTAAACTGAGCCAAGGCGCCTTACAAGGGGTAGCCGAAGCCCTAACACTGGTGGCGGAGCTATCTGGCTTAGGGCGGGAGGCATCCCCGAGCGCCGCAGCGAATTCAATGGGATATTCTATATCAACCTATATAGAAGAAAAATCAAGAGCTTTTTAAGGAATTGGGGTGTCCGATTTGAAGCGCTACATAGTAAAAAGATTCGGTTTTATGATTATTACATTGTTTATCATTATCACAGCAACTTTCTTCCTAATGCAATTTCTTCCGGGAACACCGTTTACAAACCCGGAAAAGTTGTCTGATAAGCAACTTGTTATTTTAAATGCCAAGTATGGATTAGATCAACCAGCAGCAATCCAATACATCCGCTATTTAGGGAATTTAGTGCAAGGCGATCTTGGCTATTCATTCCAATATGAAGGCCGAACCGTAAACAGTATGATAATTAGTCGTATTGGTCCTTCAGCGCTCATTGGTTTGCAGGCACTTGTATTTGGAACGATTGTGGGGCTAGTGCTCGGTATCGTTTCTGCATTACGACATAATACACTTCTTGACTATGGTGCTGTGACGCTTGCAGTACTTGGAATGTCTATCCCGTCGTTCGTTTTTGCAGCATTGCTCCAATACTTCATTGGGGTGAAGTATGAATTGTTACCCGTTGCTTTATGGGAGAGTTATTCGAGTACCATTTTACCGTCGTTTGCACTTTCCGTAACAGTTATCGCGACGGTCGCCCGTTTTATCCGAAGTGAAATGCTCGAAGTATTAGGACAGGATTATGTGACGACAGCAAGGGCAAAAGGTTTGCCTGAATCCATGGTCATGGCGAAGCACGTTATTCGAAATGCGCTAATTCCTGTTGTGACGATGCTCGGTCCCTTAGCGGTTTCTATCATGACCGGAACATTAGTAATTGAAAAGATATTTTCTGTACCTGGACTTGGAGAACAGTTCACGTTATCAATTATGGTTCTCGATTATAGCGTAATTATGGGGATTACATTATTTTATAGTGCATTGTTCATATTTGTTGTCTTTATTGTTGATATTTTATATGGTCTTCTGGATCCCCGGATTGATTATAAACAGGGGGGACAGGCATGAACAAAATCGAAAAAGATTCAGCCAATCTAAGCAAATCTATGAATAACCCAAAAGTGAATGAAGATGGAATTACAGCGGATCTATTCGTTCCCGCACCACTGGATCCAATGGTATTGGAAGACATCAACTCGCCATCTGTCTCCTTCTGGCAAGAGGCATTTCACCGTTTATTTAAAAATAAGGGAGCAGTCATTTCTCTGGTTTTACTCGTATTATTAATCATTGTGGCTCTGGTAGGTCCTTTAATGAATGAACACACATACCGAAGTCAAAACTTGGTTCACTCTAATTTACCAGCAAAAGTTCCAGGACTCGGGTGGCTTGGTTTAGATGGAACAGATATAAAAGGTGTAGACGTTTATGAAAAGAGAAATATAGAGACTAATTACTGGTTCGGGACAGATGAATTTGGCCGGGATTTATGGACGAGGGTATGGAAAGGAACGCAAATTTCACTTTTCATTGCGCTTGTTGCTGCGGCTTTAGATTTAGTTATTGGCGTCGTTTACGGAGGGATTTCCTCTTTCTACGGAGGCAGAGTAGATAATGTTATGCAGCGGATAATTGAAATTTTGATGGGTATTCCGAATTTGATTATCATTATCCTGTTCATTCTCATTCTGGAACCGGGTATTACGTCCATTATTTTAGCGATGGTGATAACCGGTTGGGTAGGAATGGCGCGTGTTGTACGCGGACAAATTTTGCAGTTGAAAAGCCAAGAATTTGTCCTGGCATCCCAAACGCTGGGTGCATCAAATTCGAGATTGATTTGGAGGCATTTGTTGCCAAACGTAATGGGGCCGATCATCGTTACCATCATGTTTACAATTCCTACAGCCATATTCTTCGAAGCCTTTTTGAGTTTCATAGGCTTAGGATTGCAAGCGCCACAAGCGTCTCTTGGTGTGTTAATTGAAGATGGCTATAAATCTATGAGGTTTTTCGCATACAAGCTACTTTTCCCGGCACTTGTAATAAGTACGATTATGATTTGCTTCAATCTACTCGCTGATGGATTACGTGATGCGTTAGATCCGAAGATGAGAAAATAGGGGGTGGGTCATTTATGAAAGAAGAAATATTGTCAGTCGACAACTTACACATTTCCTTCCAGACCCAAACTGGTGCGGTTAAGGCGGTAAGAGGTGTGAATTTTAAGTTGAACAAAGGTGAAACGTTGGCGATTGTCGGTGAATCAGGTTCAGGGAAGTCTGTTACCGCAAAATCCATTATGCGCCTATTACCGAAACATAATACTTTAATTCCTCAAGGGGACATCACTTACGAAGGACGAGATCTTTTAAAACTATCGTTAAGTGATATGCAAAAAGTAAGAGGTTCGGAAATATCGATGGTATTTCAAGATCCAATGACTTCTTTGAATCCAACAATGAAAATCGGTAAACAAATTATGGAGGGCCTCGTAAAACATCAGAAGTTGACGAAGAAAGAGGCGAAACAGCGGGCATTTCAAATGCTTAAAATGGTTGGCATACCGAATGCTGAAGAGCGTCTAGAGGGATATCCGCATCAGTTTTCAGGCGGAATGAGGCAGCGGGTTGTTATTGCAATGGCGCTTGCTTGTAACCCAAAGATATTAATAGCTGACGAGCCGACAACAGCCCTTGATGTTACAATTCAGGCACAAATCCTGCGGCTGATGAAAGACTTGCAAGAAAAAATGGATACGGCAATTGTTCTAATTACGCATGATCTTGGCGTTGTCGCAAATATGGCTGACCGTGTCGCCGTCATGTATGCGGGTGAAATCGTGGAGCAAGGGACGCTAGATGAAATATTTTATAAACCACAGCACCCATATACGTTAGGACTTCTTCAATCCATGCCTAACTTGAATGCCAGTCGATCCGAACCACTTATTCCTATTCCGGGTTCACCGCCTGACCTAGCAACACTTGGTACAGGCTGTCCATTTGCTGCTCGTTGTCCGTATACGATGAAGGTATGTCATGACTTCCATCCAGAAACAACGCAGCTTGGTGAAAGCCATTCAGTTTCATGTTGGCTGCAAGATGTGCGCACGCCGGCAGAACATGTCCCGGAAAAAGTTAGGAGTGCAAAGTAATGAACATGAATGAAGATTTATTAGTCGTTACAGACTTGAAAAAACATTTCAAGCTTAATAAGAATAGTACATTGAAAGCCGTTGATGGAATTAGTTTCACGATAAAAAAAGGGGAGACGCTCGGTCTTGTTGGTGAGTCGGGCTGTGGGAAATCGACAGTTGGAAGAACGATTACTCAAATTTATGAGCCTTCAAGCGGCGAAATTCTTTTTGCAAATGAAGTCGTCCATTCAAAACGCAGTAAACAGGAGCAAAAAAAGAAGAAACGCAATATGCAAATGATTTTCCAAGATCCCTATTCTTCATTGAATCCGCGCATGACTGTTATGGAAATCATTTCAGAGGGGCTGGTCATTCATTCAGCCGAATTGTCATTGAAAGAACGGGAAGTAAAAGTGAATGAACTGTTAGAGCTCGTGGGCTTGAACAAAAAACATTCGCAAAGGTATCCCCATGAATTCAGTGGAGGACAAAGACAGCGTATCGGCATTGCACGCGCATTGGCGGTTGAGCCAGAATTTATTGTAGCAGATGAGCCAATCGCAGCACTAGATGTATCGATACAGGCCCAAATCGTCAACTTATTGAAGAAACTTCAAAAAGAAAAAGAGCTCACTTTTTTATTCATTGCGCATGATTTATCAATGGTGAAATACATAAGCGACCGGATTGCAGTTATGTATTTAGGGAAAATTGTTGAATTAACTGAGAGTGAAACTCTTTATGAGAAACCATTGCACCCTTATTCGGAGGCACTGCTTTCAGCTATCCCATTACCCGACCCAAACCTGGAGCGTTCCAGAAAACAAATTGTCCTGAATGGCGATGTCCCTAGTCCAATCGACATTCCAAGTGGATGCAGGTTCCGGACGAGATGCCCGAAAGCGATGAAAGTTTGTGCTGAAATCGAGCCAGTTTTCGCGGAAGTAGAGAAAGGTCACTTCGTCGCGTGTCATTTACATGATGAAAAAGTGATGTCCCGACAAGATGCAGTTCCAGTCAATGTAGAGTTGTCCTGATTAGTAGGGGCAACTTTTTTTGTCTAGACTCCAGCGCTTTCGTTCTTTGATAAAATCTGCTTACAAGAAATAAACTTACGAAGGGGTTGTTGCAATTGATTCGATGGGAACCATTTGAGAAATTTATTGAGGAAGTAATGGAAAAAGAACAAATACCGGGTGTTGCCGTTGCACTTTCGAAAAACGGACAAACAATTTATGAGCGAGGGTTCGGGACAAGGGATTTTGAAACGAATGACAAGGTCACCCCTGAAACGATTTTCGGAATCGCATCAATCACAAAATCTTTTACTGCACTTGCTATTATGAAACTGGTAGAAGAAGGGCGTTTACAAGTTGAAGACGCGGTGATTGAGCATCTTCCTGACTTTCAATTAGTCGATTATGCCAATATGGAGGACATTAAAATTCGTCATCTTCTTTCTCACACAACAGGTCTTGCAACAATGGAGAGAAAGGAAAAACTTACGAAATTCGATGAACATCTTCACTATTTAAACGAAAAAAAATGGACTTGGTTAGGAAAACCCGGGGAATATATGTGTTATAACAACGATATGTTTCTATTATTAGGCGCGATTATTGAACAGATAACAGGTGAAAATTATCAGGTATATATTAAGAAACAAATAATAATCCCTTTACAAATGACCAGAACGACATATGATCTTCTTGAATTACAAAGTTTCGATAATGTCACAACACCATATGTACTGGAGAAAGATAGGCCAGTATCATGTCCTTGGCCGACGTTAGGAAATTATGCTGTCGGAGGTGGTATTCGATCGACAGTAGCTGATTTGTTGAAATATGGAAACATATATGTGGATGCACTTGAAAGAAATATTGTTAGTAGGGCGTATACATCGCAAATGGCACAACCCGTTCATCAAACGAATGGAAAAAGTTTTTATGGATTTGCCCTTCAAACGACTCCAAATTACTCGGGAGTTACAATAGTTGAACATGGTGGGGGACAGCCGGGTGTATCCTCTAATTTCGGTTTCATTCCTGAAAAGGGAATTGTTGCTGTTGTATTAACGAATATAAGCGGTGTGAGTGCCGACGCGATTTGGCTAGCTGCTTTAAATACAGCATTAGGGCTCCCGATCGACCAAAAGCGAAGTATAGAGTCTCAATTTGAAATGACTAAAGAACAACAACAGCGTGTGCTAGGGACATATTTTTCAGAAGAAGGGTCCCAAATTGACATTACCTTAGAAGATCAAACCGTCATGGCAACTATTGATAATAAAACCTACGTACTTCGAGCAAGTGACGAGAACACACTTGTTATTTTGCCACTAGAGAAGCCAATTCGGTTCTTTATTGATGAAAAGAATGAAGCATGGGCATTATTTATAGGGTTGAGAATGTTGATGAAGAGTAGGTAAGTAAGGATGAGCATCTCCTCATAACTGTTAGGATATAACTAACACAAAAAAGACCGGGTTTGCAGAGACCCAGTCTTTTCATAATCGTCCGTTATTATTTGCGAATTTTTTCGATTTCATCCGCTACGAATTGAACACTTGTGCCGACAATAACTTGAATACTTTGTGGACCTACCACATTTATCCCCGGTACACCTGTATCTTTAATTTTCTTTTGATTGACCGCATTCATATCTTTTACTTCTACGCGTAAACGTGTTGCACAGTAGTCAACGGAAGTTACGTTAGCGTCTCCGCCTAAACCTTCAAAAATCGTAGCTGCCATGCCTGAGAATTTATTACCTGTTGTAGCGCTTGCTAATCCGTCTACTTCCTCATCTTCTACATCTTCATCGTCTTCCCGACCTGGTGTTTTTAAGTTGAATTTGACAATCAAGAATCGGAATAAGAAGTAGTAAATAACCGCGAATACTAGACCTTGAACAATTAGCATATAAGGTTGATTGGCGAGTGGGATTTTTAGACTTAAGAAAAAGTCGACAAATCCTGCACTAAATGCAAATCCTGCTGTCCAATGGAACGTTGCAGCAATAAACAAGGATAGACCGGTTAAAGCCGCATGCACTACAAAAAGAGCAGGAGCTAAGAACATAAATGCGAATTCAAGAGGTTCAGTAACACCTGTAAAGAATGAGGCGAAAGCCGCTGCAATCATCAAAGATGCTGCTTGCTTTTTCCTTTTTGTTTTGGCAGTATGATACATTGCAAGTGCTGCAGCTGGTAATCCAAACATCATGATTGGGAAGAAACCTGCTTGATACATACCTGTAATACCTTTGATACCCGTTCCGTCTCGGAATTTTCCGATGTCGTCAATGCCAATTGTGTCAAACCAGAACACGGCATTCAACGCATGATGCAAACCAGTTGGGATTAACAGACGGTTAAAGAATCCGTATAGTCCCGCACCAACAGCACCCATTTTACTAATTGCCTCACCAAAAGAAACTAATCCCGTAAAGACGACAGGCCATATAAAGAACAATGCTGCTGAAACAACTAACATTGCGACAGAAGTCATAATAGGTACTAATCGTTTACCACTAAAGAAAGCTAAGGCATCTGGTAATTGTACATGACTAAAGCGATTGTACATGATTGATGCTATTATTCCGGAAAGAATACCAATAAAAGCATTTTCAATTTTACCAAATGCAGCGTTCACATTTTCTGGATCAACGCCTTGTAGCATAGCAACCGTACCTGTAGCTAATAATGTTTTTACCACTAAGAAGGCAACCAAGCCACTTAATGCAGCTGAACCATCTTTGTCTTTAGACATCCCAAGTGCCACACCAACCGCAAAAAGAATGGGGATATTATCAATAATGGAAGCTCCGGCTTTAATTAAGAAAGCAGCTAGGGCATTTCCAGAACCCCAGCCCTCAGGGTCAATCCAATATCCAATCCCCATTAAAATTGCCGCAGCAGGTAATACAGCTACAGGTAACATCAAAGAACGACCAAGTTTTTGAAGGTATTTCATCATGTTAATGCCACCTCTTTTCATAGTTTTTTTATAATTATTTCAAAATAATATAATATGATGGCGATTCATGTTGTCCTTATTGTTTTCTTAATCGTTCAATATGAAGTGCGATATAGCCCAACTCTTGTTCATGCAGCTCGACTGCATGTAACACAACCAATTCCTTTGCTACCTCGGTGGCACAATTATATGAAAGAGGAAACTTCTTTTTAATCATGACTAACATTTCCTCATCCATCGTGTGAAGTCCAGACTGATTTATTCTTGTTAAGGCAGAGCGAAGATGCGTGATCAGGCGATGATAAGAAATGTCGTCCTCGTCAATCGAAATCATTAAGTGCTCCTTGATTGTTTGGACCATGTCTCTTATAATCGTCGTTTGTCTTACAGTTTGATGCAAATCACCTCCTAGTGGTTTCATGGTATGAATATGAAGAGCGATATAAGCAGCTTCATCTACAGGCATATCGACTTGACATTTTTCTTTTATATGTTGGATAGCCCAAAGCCCAATTTCAAATTCTCTTCTATATAATATTTTTATTTCATGCAAGAGCTTATTGTTTAAATGAATACCATCCCTCACTCTTTCAATCGCAAATGAGAGGTGGTCAGTAAGTGCGATATGAATATGCTCGTTTAACTTTGTACCCATATACGCTTCTGCATATGTGATAACTTCCTCCGAGATGGTGAAATGTTCTTCTGGAATCCGACTTAATAGCTGCTGTAGCTTGTCATTTTCCCTCATGACAAACATCTTTTCGATTTTGTCAACATTCACGATATCGTTCCTTTTCTTATTGAAGGCAATCCCAGCGCCAACAGCAATCTTCTCACGCTGCTCATCTAGTACGACTACAGCGTTATTATTGAGGATCTTTGTTATCTTCATCCAAAGTCACCTCCTTATTGTACAGAATTTAACGGTGCATCACTTAGGAGAAATGGTCATTAGTACTGTCTCTCCCACGATGCCCTCTTTTGCAACTTCCAACTGCACTTTTCTTTCCGCGCTGTTTGTAATCACGATAGGTGTTATAATGCTTTTGGCATGTTCGCGGATGTAGTCCCAGTCTACTTCGATAAGTGATTGGCCCACTGAAACCTTGTCGCCTGCTTTGACTAATACTGTAAATCCTTTTCCTTTTAATGAAACCGTTTCCAAACCTATGTGGATGAGGATTTCCGTACCATCATTTGAACGAAGGCCAATCGCGTGCTTTGTGTCCGATACGAGAACGACAGTTCCTTCTATAGGAGCATGGATATTTCCTTTGTCTGGCATGATTGCGATTCCCTCGCCCATCATTTTTTCACTGAATACCGGATCAGGTACTTGATCAAGCGGAACGATTTGCCCGTTAACGGGTGCGTAGATTTGTAATTTACGTTTATTAAATAATTTGGATAGCATGTCTATGAACTCCTTTTTTTTCGTAGATGTGAACTACGTATACTTATTTATATAGTACAAGCTTAAAAAGCAGAACAGAAAAAGGCATGGGGTAACACAGAAGATTTTTAAAAAACTTCTAAGTTTACCACCATGCCTGATCGTGTCAGTAACATGTGATCTGCTATTAAACCTCTATTCAGAGAATAACATCGAACTTATAATAATGCAATGGAAAAATGAAGGTTTAAGGAAATACTTACTTAGCTCGTTATTTAGATTTTAAACTGATAAGAATGAGTATAATACCACCGAATAGGCAAATCATTCTTGGTAATGAAATCTTTTCAGATAGACCAACCAATGCTATTCCAGTCGTAATAATTAGAATGCAAGGACCTACTAAAGCAAGTAGGGTGTTGATATAAAAGGCTTTTTCTAAATCATTAAATTTCAACATAAACATTGCTGCTGTGATATCAATACTTCCCGATACAATTCTTAATATTATTATGAAAAGAAGTGCTGTTTCGATCAATAAATAGGACGCCCCCAGCCTCTGATATTCATCTGAAGTAATAAATGTTAGTATCTGACCCACGCGGTAGTTCCTAAAGTGTATGTGTGCTAACCAACTAAATATGTTTAAATAAAGAATTCCATTGAATCCACTACTCCTTGAAAGGCGCATTCGCTGTTTATACAGTAGAGAAACATGTAAAAGCCTTAGATTGATCCTTCTACTGGGATGGAGTGGTTTTTTATGGATAAGTGAAGAATGATGAAACAAACTATTTTGTAATTCATTGGATATATGATAAACTAAACTTAAGTTAATACATTGGGTTTGAGCTAAAGAGAGACCTCAGGGAACGGTTGCCTATCGCAACCTATTTCCTGAGGTCTCTTTTCATCTGTAAAATGCCATATTTTAGAAGGGGACGAGAGAAATGACAAACTTTTCATCACTAGAACGGGAAAAAATAGTCGACAAATTAGCGACAGACGAATTCGATTTGCTCATTATCGGAGGCGGAATTTCAGGGGCTGGAATCGCTTTAGACGCTACGGCACGTGGATTGAAAACGGCGCTTGTCGAGATGCAGGACTTTGCTTCTGGCACTTCAAGTCGTTCGACAAAACTTGTTCACGGGGGATTACGGTATTTAAAACAATTCCAAATCAAAGAGGTGGCGGAGCTTGGGAAAGAGCGGGCAATCGTCTATGAAAACGGGCCACATGTTACGACCCCAGAATGGATGGTCCTTCCTTTTCATAAAGGAGGAACGTTTGGCAAATACTCGACATCCCTTGGTTTGAAAGTATATGACTTTCTTGCAGGCGTAAAGAAATCGGAAAGAAGAAGGATGTTAACAAAAGAAGAAACACTTGAGAAGGCGCCGCTAGTGAAACAAGAAGGATTATTAGGTGGTGGCATTTACGTCGAATACCGTACGGATGATGCTCGCCTGACAATCGAAGTTATGAAAGCAGCCGCTGAAAAAGGCGCAACGCTAATAAACTACGCGAAAGCAGAAACCTTTATTTACAATCAAGAAAAGATTGCAGGGGTGCAAGTGTTAGATACAGTAACAAATAAAAAAGTTGCGATTATGGCGAAAAAAGTTGTTAATGCTGCTGGACCTTGGGTTGATGATGTGAAGGGAATTGAAGGCAAGACAACGACTGGAAAACACTTAATATTATCAAAAGGGGTGCATCTGGTATTCGACCAAAAAGATTTCCCGTTACATCAAGCAGTTTATTTCGACACACCTGATAAACGTATGATTTTTGCGGTACCTCGTGATGGAAAAGCTTATGTGGGAACAACGGATACATTCTACGAAGGAGATCCGAAAACGATGCAAATTACAGAAGATGATCGCTCTTATATCTTAAATGCCATTCATTACATGTTCCCAAGTCTAAAATTGACAGCAGAAGACGTCGAGTCGAGTTGGGCAGGAGTCAGACCGCTCATCCATGAAGAAGGCAAAAGTCCATCTGAAGTATCAAGAAAAGATGAAATTTGGGAATCTGAAAAGGGCCTCATTACAATTGCAGGTGGGAAATTGACGGGTTATCGTAAAATGGCGGAAACTGTAGTGGATAAAATTGTTGAACAGCTTAGTCATGAAGAAATACGTCATTTTAATAACTGTGTGACGAAGAATTTGCCAATCTCAGGTGGAGATATGGGTGGTTCATCAAACATGAATCGTTTTATGGCCAAAGCGCTTGAAAAAGGTCAGTCAGTTGGATTTTCAGAACAGCACAGCCGACACTTGGCAACTCTGTATGGCACCAATGTTGACAAAGTTTTTGCGATTCCCTTTGAAGCACACACTGCAATTCCGCGTATTCTCTATGTGAAATTACGCTATGCAATCGACTATGAAATGGTTGTTAAGCCAACTGACTTCTTTGTCCGCAGAACTGGGGATATGTTCTTCAATATTGCCAATGTTAAAGCTGGGAAAAAAGATGTGTTAGATGAAATGGCAGTCATTTTCGAGTGGACAGATGTAGAGCTTCAACAATATGAAAAAGAACTGGTAGATGAGATGACAATCGCAACTACGGTGCTATAACATGCTATATTGGAGATATGGAAAACTCTACAAGATGACGCATGAAAGGAGACAGTGTAAAAGATGCCTTTTCACAATCAAAAGATATTGCCCGCCGCGCGAAGCTTAAAGCAGTTTGAACAATTGCTAAAAAGTCCATTTGAATACATTGTCCTTTTGGAAGTCCATGTTGGTAATCTTAAAACACTCAAAACAGAAGCGGAGATACATGGGAAAAAGGTAATCATCCATGCTGATTTGATACAGGGATTGAAAACGGATAATTATGCTGCCGATTTTCTATGTAATGATATCAGACCTGCTGGTATTATTTCGACGAGGTCCAATATGATCTTGAAAGCGAAAGCCAAAGGAATTATCGCTATTCAACGCATGTTTCTCTTAGATACAATTGCTTTGGAAAAAAGTTACTCGTTAATTGATCAGACAGTGCCTGATTACATTGAAATGTTGCCGGGGGTGATACCAGAACTCATTAGCGAGGTCTATGAGAGAACAGGCATTCCAATCATTAATGGGGGCTTGATTCGAACAAAAAAACATGTCCAAGATGCATTGGATGCTGGTGCTGTCGCAGTGACGACATCGGATCATGAACTGTGGGAGTCATTCACCAAAGATTGAAAGTGTTGACGTTACTTGATAAGTATATGGGGGAATAGCTAATGACTGAAAAATATATAATGGCACTTGACCAAGGCACAACAAGTACGCGAGCGATTCTATTCGATAAAAGAGGTAAAATATTTCACACAGCACAGCAAGAGTTTACACAATACTTCCCTAAGTCTGGATGGGTTGAACATAATGCAGATGAAATCTGGAGTTCTATTCTAGCAGTTATTGCAGGTGTGTTATCAGAAAAGAATATTGTAGCCGAACAAATCGAAGGAATCGGTATTACCAATCAACGTGAAACAACAGTCGTTTGGGATAAAAAATCTGGGAAACCGATTTACAATGCAATCGTTTGGCAATCACGCCAAACTGCTGAAATTTGCCGAGAGTTGAAAGAAAGCGGTTACAATGATCTGTTTCGAGATAAAACCGGTTTGCTTATCGATGCCTATTTCTCGGGAACAAAAGTAAAATGGATTCTGGACAATGTAAAAGGTGCAAGAGAGAAAGCGGAACGTGGAGATCTTCTATTCGGAACAATTGATACATGGATCGTGTGGAAATTATCTGGTGGTAAAAGGCATGTAACCGATTATTCTAATGCTTCCAGAACACTTATGTACAATATTCATGAATTAAAATGGGATGAGGAATTACTCTCTATCTTAGGCGTCCCAGCGTCAATGCTTCCAGAGGTCCGTCCATCTTCTGAAATTTATGCGCATACAGAAAATAGTCACTTCTTCGGTCATGCCGCTCCGATTGCTGGAATCGCTGGTGATCAACAAGCTGCATTGTTCGGACAAGCTTGTTTTGAAAGCGGCATGGTAAAAAACACGTACGGTACCGGTTGCTTCATGTTGATGAATACTGGAGAGAAAGCAGTTAAATCTGAACATGGTCTATTGACAACCATTGCGTGGGGAATCGACGGAAAAGTAGAGTATGCCCTCGAAGGCAGTATTTTCGTTGCAGGATCTGCCATTCAGTGGTTACGTGATGGACTTAGAATGTTTCGCAATTCATCCGAAAGTGAAGAATATGCAAAACGCGTTGAGTCAACAGAGGGAGTTTACGTTGTGCCAGCATTTGTTGGTTTAGGCACACCTTACTGGGATAGCGATGTAAGAGGTGCTATTTTCGGATTGACACGTGGTACCGAGAAGGAACATCTTATTCGGGCAACATTGGAATCACTTGCTTACCAAACGAAGGATGTACTTGATGCAATGGAAGCAGATTCTGAAATCTCATTAAAAATGTTACGTGTAGACGGTGGTGCAGTGGAAAATGATTTCCTCATGCAATTTCAAGCGGACTTATTAAATGTACCAGTCGAACGTCCGCTGATTAGTGAAACGACAGCACTCGGAGCTGCTTACTTAGCAGGTCTCGCGGTCGGGTTTTGGACGGATCGCTCAGAAATCACGGCTCATTGGAATCTAGACCGACCTTTTGAACCGAAAATGGAGCAGCAAAAACGAGAAGACTTGTACGCTGGATGGCAAAAAGCAGTCAATGCTGCTATTGCTTTTAAGTAAGAATTTCTGCTAATACGCGTTGGCATGCATACAACCTTGTAACAATCGAAAGAACCTAATAATAGTATACAACTAAAGAAATAGATGGATGATAAAACAATCCGCTACTATTAGTTAGGGGTGTGTCTATGCCAGCGATTACAGGAAACGATTATATTGAACGAATTGATCGGCTACAAACGAATGTGTGGATAGACGGTAATCTTGTAACGGGCAATATTTCTGAGCATCCTGCATTTAAAGGGGTCATGAAAAGTCAGGCAGCGCTATATGATTTGCAGTACGATGCGCTAGTAAAAGATAGTATGACCTATCAATCGCCTTCAACTGGAGATTCAGTAGGCATGTCTTATTTACAGCCGACAACAAAAGCTGATTTAGTGAAAAGGCGAGTAATGGTCCAACAGTGGGCTAAATCGAATAATGGCATGATGGGAAGAAGTCCAGATTATATGAATACCGTATTAATGGCGCTTGCATCATCTGTGGGTTTATTGAAAGGTAAAGAAAATTGTTTTCCTGAAAACATACTTGCGTTCTATGAATATGCACGTGAAAACGATTTGTCCATGACACATACCTTTATTGACCCACAAGTAAACCGAGGGCAATTCTATTTTGAAGATTCGGATGAGCCGATTGCTGCCAAAGTGATGGAGAGAAACGAAGAGGGAATCATTATAAAGGGTGCACGGTTACTGGCAACACAGGGCGGTATTACGGATGAAATCATGGTGATTGCTGCGGGTGGGGTTGATGATGAAGCGTATGGATTTGCGTTTTCAATACCTAGTAATAGTGAAGGTTTAAAGTTTGTCTGCAGAGAATCATTTGTTGGAGGCGACTCGAAATTTAATTATCCATTAAGCTCGCGATATGAAGAAATGGATACGATTGTTGTTTTCGACAATGTATTGGTCCCATGGCAGCGCGTGTTTTACTATGACAATATAGAAGTAGCGAATAGTTTTGTGGCATATAGCTCGTTTTTACCACTTACATTGCATCAAGTTGTTTCTAGACAAATTATCAAAACGGAATTTGTTTTAGGAGTAGTCCAGTCCATTATCGAAACCATTAATATCGGGGAATATCAGCATGTTCAAGAGAAGGCTTCTGAAATTATTGTAGCTTTAGAAACGATGAAAGCATTGGTGATGAAAGCAGAGGCTGAAGCTGAAATTGATGAATGGGGATTTATGCGACCCAATCGAACAACTCTGCAAATCGCGATTAATCTATTTCCGCGGGTTTATCCGAGATTCACTGAAATCATTCAGCTGTTAGGTGCGAGTGGATTGATGTCAATCCCAACAGAAAATGCATTTCAATCAAGTATTAGAAAAGATTTAGATCAATACTTACAGGCTAAATCCAAAAATGCAGAGGATCGGGTTAAAGTTTTCCGTTTAGCATGGGATTTAACGATGAGTTCTTTTGGTACACGCGAAACGTTATATGAACGGTTTTTCTTTGGTGATCCTATTAAACTTTCGGGTGAATTATATCGTTCCTATGATAAGAAACCGTATGTGAATCGGGTGAAGGATATATTGGGATGAATATCCAATGGGAAATTGATTGTCTCGTGAAGATGAGACAATCAATTTTTTAAATGGAAAAAAGAGGAGTAACGAGCATAAACTTGTGTGTGGCGGTTATAACTTCATTCAAGGCGGTCATAAA
>CAZWAW010000008.1:0-7000 GCA_964632025.1 uncultured Sporosarcina sp. | reverse complement strand
ATAACTTCATTCAAGGCGGTCATAAACCATCTCATGGCGAGCATAACCCTCAACAGGTGAACAAACGCACCTCGTATCTAAAATAAGCGGTGAGTTACTTACTCTAAATTACCAATTAAACCGGCAACACCTTTTTGTTAATCGAAAATGCATGGCAATGATAAGACAAAGGGACCGGGATGAATGCGTCGAATTTATTAATAGAAAGGTTGGAGATTTGGATGAGGATCAATATTGCATTACTACGCGGCATTAACGTGGGTGGGCATAATAAAATAAAAATGGCAGAACTGCGACAGGTGTTTGAAACACTAGGATTCGGCCGAGTGCAAACCTATATCCAAAGTGGCAATGTTCTTTTCGAATCGGATGACAGTGAACAATCCCTTATCAAGCGTATTCAAGGGGAGATTGAGAAGGTCTTTGGATTTTCAATCAATGTTGTAATCAGAACGGCTGTAGAGTTGGAATGGATCACTACTAATTGTCCATTTACAGAGGAAGCTGTAGCAGAAGCGGAAATCACTTCTGAAGGAGAAAGCCTTTATGTTTCTTTATTGCAGGACAAGCCTTCACAAGAAGGAATTGATGGATTGGGTACTTATAAGAGTGACAATGAGGAGTTTTTGATCGAAGGGAGGGAGGTCTATCTGTTGTTTCGGCGTGGTGTTCGAAACGCGAAGCTCGCGAATAATTTACAAAGACTAGATGTACCTTCGACGATGCGGAATTGGAAAACAATCAACAAGCTCTCAATGTTAGCAAAAGAGATGGCGGATTAACGTTTGGTGACGTGCATACGGCCTATAAATTTGATGGGAATTGGGGAAGGAACTCGTACGCTGAACAGGCGTTAGTAAGGTACCATAGTTTGTTCTTTCATTGTCTTTGTAAATGTCGGTAGTATTATTCCACCTTCTATTGTGAATGCTGTTTATGAAGCAATTTAAAAGGAGGAAAAATAATGTTGAAATTACAAACTGAGCTTGAAGGGCAAAGGGCTTCTTTCGGTGTTGTGAGCGATTGTATTCGAGGGCTCGGCTATCATTTAGGTGGCAACTGGGATTATCATAAAGGGTGTTTTGACCATATTTTATGCCGCGAAGGCGGTGAAACCATTTATGTGCGAATTCCTTTTTTCGTAACTGAAGGAGAACTTGATGAATATAACGCCTCCATAGAATTTGAAACATCTTATATCATTAAGCATGTCGTTCATGTCGGTCTAGATAGTGATGAAAGTTCATTATTAAATGCAACTGGGTTTAGCCAATTCCAGAAACCGATTGATCCAGACGGGAAAATCATAGATAAAAACAGATGGATTCATGCAGGCGAGGTCGCCGTAAAAGAACTTATAGATTGTTTGCATGCACAAGAACACCTGAAATCTAGTTAATGGGAAACTTCAATTAATGGGGGATTTTTTGACCCTTCATTAATTGAAGTTTTTTTAGCGTAGGAAACTATAAAATCAGGTACTGTGAATAAGTTGCAAAACGTGCATTCCACATCTAAACTACAACGCTTTTGTTCGTTAAACAGTATTAATTTCACGTCTGGTACCAGTCTGTGAAATACCATCCTCTTAAAAAGTTTGTGAATTCAGAATTATTAACCCCCTGAAATGAATTTTTGTTATAGTAGAAGTTAGTATGCTACTAAAAAATGGATTTAAGTGGAGTGGTGTTCGGAATTAATGAAACGAGTTGGGGGTGGATGAATGAAGCAGGATCAGCCTATTTGGAGGTATGCATTTGCAAGCCTCGTAGTGACGATTAGTACGCTTGGATTTGGAAGAATGTCATATGGCATTTTAATGCCTTTTATGAAGGAGAGTTTGTCTTTATCATATGAACAGGCAGGAATGCTAGCAACGACAAACTCAATTGGCTATTTAGGGATGGTGCTATTTGCTGGCATATTAGCTGCAAAATGGGGATCTAGAAAGCTGGTTGTTTTCGGCACATTGCTTGTTGCTGCAGGGTTAATGTATATGGCATCGGTCCAAAGCTTTGCGGCGAGTTTAGTGGGTATGATTATACTTGGGGTCGGAACTGCATTCACCTATACACCGCTAGTAAATATTGTGGTTGGCTGGTTTCCACAGCGACGGGGGATGATGATCGGTTTCCTAGTCAGTGGTCTGGGACTTGGAACGCTTATTTCTAGTATGTTAATACCATTTTTTACTACCTGGTTTTCAATTGACGGATGGCGGTATCTTTGGTTTGTTTATGGACTTTTGTCGTTGGTGTTTGCGCTTGCGGCCCTGCTTATATTGCGGGATCCGCCTATACCGTTATTGAAAAAGGAGCAGAAGGACCAATCACTTTGGCGGGAAGTGTATTTACATAAGGGCGTGCTTCTTGTCGCTATTATTTATGGGTTGATTGGTTTTGCTTATTTAATACCACAAAGCTTTTTGTTCAGTTTTATTTTAGAATCCAAGATTGATCGATTTGTGGCGGGCCAAATTATGGCCATAGGCGGATTAATGTCTATATTCAGCGGCCCATTATGGGGTATGATTTCTGATAAGATTGGACGGAGGAAGTCACTGATTATTACACTTGTTACGGGGGCGGCTTCCATGCTTATACCCGTAATATTCCCCGTATTCATTGGGTTTGTCATCAGTCAGTTTTTCTGGGGAATCACAGTCGTTGGGATGCTTTCTCTCATACAAGCACTGTCAACCGAACAGATTCATCCTTCTTACGCACCTGTTGCTTTAGGGTATGTCACTGTTTATTTCGCATCGGGGCAGCTTCTTGGACCTGGTCTTGGTGGTTGGATGATCGATCATATCGGTGGAATCTCATCTGCGTTGCTCCTATGCTGCGGTTTGTTGTTACTCGCTTTTCTATTTTCGTTAAGACTGCAGAAAAATGAAGACGGCCCATTACTCAAAGTGAAATCTTAATAGACGAGTTTGAAATTGATCACAGGTGCATGATTCTTTTGGGTAAATAGTTCACAAATGGATAAGAGAAACGAAGAACCAACCGACAGCACTTCGGTTGGTTTTTTTGGACTATCTTTGCTTTACTATACTGGTACATCATAAAAAGTTACGAACACCTTTTTACGTTTGTATTATCTTTAAAAGGGGAAGATAGAGAGAAGATTTCAATTATCCTATGAGGTGATTCTGTTGAATCGGTTATTTGTCATCCTTGTTACCGCTGGTGTCCCACTCGTGGTTGCCGGTGCATTCCTAAATTGGTCGGACATCATGATGTTTATCCTTTGCTGTATATGCATCATCGGGCTTTCAGGATTCATAGGCCGGGCAACAGAAAGCCTTGCCATCGTTAGTGGGCCAAGGATTGGTGGATTGTTGAATGCAACATTTGGAAACGCAGTCGAACTCATCATTTCAATTTTTACATTGAAGGCAGGAATGGTAGGCATCGTCTTGGCATCGCTCACAGGCTCTGTACTTGGGAATCTGTTGCTTGTGCTCGGACTTTCCTTCTTCGCAGGGGGCATTAAATTCAAACGTCAAAATTTCAGTCTCCATGATGCGCAATATAATTCGGGATTGCTGGTTTTTGCTGTCATCGTAGCATTTGTCATCCCTGAGATTTTCTCCATGTCAATGGATACACAAACGACATTTAACTTAAGTATCGGAATCGCGGTTGTACTAATTGCCCTATATCTTGCAGGGCTGTTCTTCAAACTCGTCACGCACCGTGGCGTCTTCGCCTCTTCGGATAAGGTAGTGGAGGAGCAGGAAACGCCGGAGTGGACAAAGCGCAAGTCTATTCTTGTGTTATTGTTGGCGACGATAACGGTTGCTTTCGTATCAGAGCAGCTGGTTCATACATTTGAAATGCTTGGTGAAAAGTTTGGTTGGACCGAGTTGTTCATTGGTGTAATTATTGTCGCGATTGTTGGAAATGCGGCTGAGCACGTATCCGCAATCACGATGGCGGTCAAGGATAAGATGGATGTAGCCGTGGAAATAGCTGTCGGCTCCACATTGCAGGTTGCCATGTTCGTTGCGCCAATCCTAGTACTGATTTCACTTGCCATGTCGCAGCCGATGTCACTTGTCTTCACAATCCCAGAGTTAGTCGCAATGGTATCCGCAACTTTCCTGGTCATTACTCTGTGCAATGACGGTGAATCGAATTGGTTCGAGGGACTAATCCTTTTCGCAGCTTATCTGATTATGGGTATTGGCTTTTATTTACTCTAATGTCTGCTGATAGTTGGAAAAGATAGCTCTAAAAAGGAAAACAGTCCAACTTGTCATTAAGCAAACTGCTACTCGACTTATCTCTTAAGAACTCAAATTCATAAAAGAAATTTCTAAGGGCATACTTTGAGTATTAATTCAAAAGTAGGAGGCCATTAAATTTGACCAAGACTGAGAATAAGTTATCGGTTTTTGCACTAGGTGGTATTAATGAAATCGGTAAAAATATGTATGTTCTACAATATGAAGACGATATCGTTGTGATTGACTGTGGTGCAAAGTTTCCAGACGAAAGTCTATTAGGAATTGATTTGATAATCCAGGATATTTCATACTTACAGGACAATAAGGATAAGATCCGGGCGTTAGTTATCACGCATGGACATGAAGATCATATTGGAGGCATTCCATACGTATTAAAGCAATTAAATATGCCGATTTATGCAACACGATTAACGCTAGGTTTAATTGGGCTTAAGTTAAAAGAACATGGACTTTTTAGGCAAACCGAGCTAGTTCTGATAGATTCTGATTCTGATTTGGATTTTGGAACAGTGAAAGTAACATTTTTCAAAACAAACCACAGTATTCCCGATTGTCTGGGCGTTGTATTTCATACGCCAGAGGGGGCAGTCGTGCATACTGGCGATTTCAAGTTCGATTTAACGCCTGTTAATAATGACTATCCTGATATTCATAAAATGGCTAAAATCGGCAGTGATGGTGTGTTGCTTTTGTTATCAGAAAGTACCAATGCGGAACGTCCTGGTTTTAATCCGTCTGAAATACTTGTAGGCGGGCATATTGAAGAAGCATTCCGCAAAGCCCATCGGAAAGTATTTATTTCTACTTTCGCTTCTAACGTTCATCGCGTACAACAAGTAGTAGATGCGGCGCAAAAAACGAACCGCAAGCTTGCATTGCTTGGCCGAAGTATGGTGAATGTAGTAACGGTTGCTTCAGAACTCGGGTATTTGACTATCCCTGAAGGCATGTTAATTGATAAAAATGAAGTTAGGGGAATGAATCCGGAGAAGGTTGCTATTCTTTGCACGGGAAGTCAAGGAGAACCTATGGCGGCTCTGTCTCGTCTATCCAGTTCAAACTTCCGTGAGGTAGAAGTCCACCCTGATGATACGGTTATTTTTGCTTCGTCTCCAATTCCTGGAAATGAAAAAAGTGTATCACGTATTATTGATAATTTATATCTTTTGGGAGCCAAAGTGATCTATGGATCGGGGACTGTAACGGGTATGCATGTATCAGGACATGCCTGCCAGGAAGAACTGAAACTTATGTTAACGTTGATGAAGCCGAAATACTTCATACCGATTCACGGTGAGTTTAGAATGCTTTACCAGCACCGATTATTAGCAGAATCCGTAGGCGTGGAAAGAGAAAATATTTTCATTATTAACAATGGTGATGTTGTCGATATTAATAACCGCGTTGCCCGTCAAACACGAAAAGTCCAATCGGGGAACATTTTCGTAGATGGATTGGGCATTGGTGATGTTGGGAACATCGTGTTACGTGACCGGAAATTGCTTTCTGAGGAGGGAATGCTGGTAATTGTTTTAACACTAAGTAAAACAGATGGTCAGTTAATTTCCGATCCAGATACAATTTCACGCGGTTTCGTCTATAAGAATGATTCATCAGCACTTTTGAATGAAGTGAATCAGTTAATCATTACGACCATTAACAAATCGCGAGGTGCAAGTGGAAACCAAAGAATTAATCTCAGACAGCACATAAAAAAAACGGTTGAAACATTTTTATATACGCGGACAAAAAGAAGACCGATGATTCTTCCGGTCATTATTGAAGTTTAACTTGATTTAGCAGAATTCCACCACTTTTACTGAATAGGGGAACTCAGAATAAAATCTCCGTATCCTCCTCGTTGGCCCATTTTAAAGAGCGAACCCCTTGAAAGTATAGGGAGTTCGCTCTTTTTCAGCTCAAGTAGTTAAAGTATTCATCTGAATGGTTTCCCCAAGTTTCATAACAGTTAACTTCTTGCCATCTAACTTTCTTTTCTCCCATTCGGCCAGTAATCGATCAAGTGCTTCTTTCGGTGTGTCATCGGCCAACCGATAAGCGCCGTAATGCATTGGAATCATCACCTTCGCTCGCGTATTGACGAAAGCTTTGACAGCATCTTCTGGACTAACGTGTTGGGCAGCCATGAACCACTCAGGCTCATATGCGCCAATCGGCATCAAGCAATAATCAATTGCGTACTTTTCTCCGATAGTGCGAAAGCCTTCGAAGTAGCCACTGTCCCCCACGAAATAGACTGTTTGATTTGGATTCTTGATAATCCATCCGCCCCAATGTGAGTGATTTGTATCCGTAAACGTTCTTTTTGACCAGTGCTGAGCTGGTACAAAAGCAATCGTTAATCCGCTCATTTGATGCTCGTCCCACCAGTTAAATTCTACAGTTTTATTTAATCCTTTTCTTTTAAACCAGTTACCAAGCCCAATAGGCACAAAAAAGGTTGGATCACCTTTTAGTCTTTTAATAGAACCAAAGCTCAGGTGGTCATAATGGCTATGTGAAATTAGGACAATGTCGATTGAGGGTAATTCCCCAATTGGAAGGCCTGGTGGGGTGAGCCGTTTATCCGTGCCAAGACGGTTTGCCCAAACTGGATCTGTTAGGATGTTTAGCCCATTTAGTTGGATTAAAAAAGTGGAGTGGCCAATCCACGTGATTGTTGGAATCGAACGGTTTGATTGCAAGAACACTGTTTCCGTTTTATCTACCAGAGGTACTTTGAAC
>CAZWAW010000007.1:0-58899 GCA_964632025.1 uncultured Sporosarcina sp. | reverse complement strand
CGATTTTAATCGGTTCTTTATTCGTGAAATAAACAACATGGTCTAGTTTCATATTTCCAATCCCTCTTTCACATTTTTTTTGTACTATTATATATCTAGCATAATGATTAACTCCTAAAAAGGTCAGTTCCATCGATAATGTTTAGAAAAACACACTATATTTCATCTGTGATTTGGTTAGTGATACAGGATATTGTCACACGCATTGATTATTCAAAGTCCACCAGAAAATACTTAATCAACAGACGTGGTATAGTGTGTCGAAATATCAACTTTACCCTTTTTTGGGTTTTAATCAGTATAATAGATAGAACCCCAAAGTGTAATATTCATTACTAAAGGGTATTAAATATGTAGAATATAAAATACAAAGGTGGTTCTCAAATGGAAAATAAATTTGTATTGATTATCCATCAAAATATAGAAGAAGCATCAGAAATAAGAGATCAGCTCGAGGCTAAAGACATCCACAGCGTCTTTTCATCTTCTTTGAAAAAAGGAATCGAATTGCTGCTTACTATAGACCCTTCTCTAATTATCTTATCATCAGATATGACACAGATCGACAACTACGGCAGTCTTGACCTTTCCGAGAAAGCATCACAAAGGTTGATTCCCCTTCTAGTAATTACTGATCCTTTGTCGTCTGCCGAAAAAGTTTCACTCTACCAAAACGGAGCATTCGACGTAATTGAGCGTCCCATTGACTATCCACTCTTTACGCAGCTTATTTCCACAAGACGGACATTTGCAAAAATGCTGGATAATGAACTGATTTTAGATAAATCGACGGGTGCCTATAATCGCAAGACTTTTTTTGAACATATGCAAAAACGGTTATTTTCTTATACAAATGATCCTTCTACTTTTTCTGCAGCGCTGATTGATGTGGATGGCTTAAAAGAGATTAATCGCAGAGCTGGTTTTATGACAGGTGACGTGGTAATTAAAAAACTGCTGCATCTGATCAATAGATTCAGTGACACGACTACTGTTTACCGTCTATCCTCAAAAGAGTTTCTGCTTATCTTTGAAAACCTGTCCATGGATGATGCAGTAACTCGCACAACAGAACTTGCACTGGAATTTAAAACCGCACAATTCCCAACTGAACTGGGAGACTTTCAACCTACCATCTCCGCCAGTCTTTCTTTTTGGGACTCGCCTAAAAAATCGGTTGGGGATCTCTTGAAAGAATTGGACACTGCAATGCAAATAATGAAAGATGCTGGAGGCAACCATGTGTTACCTTACTCTAGTTCTAGTGAACATACATTGAAGAGAAACATAAGAGTCATTCTTATTGACGATGACCCCATTGTTCAGGCTATGCTTCAAAAACATTTTGCAATGTGGCAAATGGATAAATACACTACTAGTATTCAATCGTTCAAAAGTGGTTATGAATTTGTCCATTCGGATTGGTATGATACCTCAACTTATTATGTTTTTCTATTGGATGGTATTATGCCGAAAATGACGGGTTTTGAAGTATTAGAGTATGTGCGATCTAATTATCTATCCGATCGTATTATTATTGCTATGCTCACATCGAGAAACAGCAGTACGGATATTGAACAAGCACTCAAATTAGGTGCTGATGATTATCTGACTAAACCCTTCCGGCCAAAAGAAGTGGTCTTAAAAATCGAACGTCTCGTTAGGAGGCTATTTGGATGAATACTGAATATCGATATATTCTATTGATTTTCGCTATTCTTGCTACCCTTCAAATTCTCTTACTCGGTCTATTAATGATTAGGAAAGCGCGCCGAAACAAACTAAATCTACAGGAAAAAGAGCGTTCAAAACTAATTCTCCCGCTGATTATCAACTACTTGTATGATGAAGAGGGCGACTATTTCAATGACCACAAAGAACTTGAAAATGACTTCAAGGTTATCGAACGGATACTAAATGATTTGTCGCTTTCTACGCGTGACGAGGCGTTGGATATCAAAATCAGAGAAATAGCTAATTTTTTTCTATCCCCTCATTACAAAAAAACACTAAAGTTTGGGTCATGGTCACAACGGATGAACACGTACTATTATATTTCAAATTTTAAGTTAGACTCTTTTGTCCCATTATTGATGGATAGGTTCAACAAGTTGCCCAAATGGAAAGAAGAAAAGCAGCAAGTCACCCGGGTACTTGCATCCTTTGGAGAACTTTCAATTTTAAATGAAGTTTTCACCTACGACATGAAGTATCCAAAATTTTACCGTGATATCCTTTCACGCTACCCAATTTCTGCTGAAGACGAACTATACGAATTGTATTTAAAAAGTGATAACCCTCTTTTTATCACAGCCTATATTGCAAGACTTGGGCATATTGGACAAAATGATAATAAAAACGTACTTGAAAAAGTTCTTTCAAATCCAAATGCCGAAGTTCGTATTCAAGCTTTGAAATCAATCGGCAGTATCTATTACATGGAACACCCTGAATTACTGAAGCCTTTCTTCACCTCGGAAATTTGGCAAGAGCGGATGCTGGCCGTCCAGCTCGTTCGAAAACTTCAATTAGCTGTCTACTCGCCTCAATTGAAAAATCTATTAGGTGACAACGAATGGTGGATCCGTCATTCATCGGCAGAAGCAATTCTCGAAGTTGAGGGTTGGGATACGCTTGCTGAATACGCTAATTTCCATGATGATAAATATGCACGAGATATGGCTGGACAATGGCTAAGCTCAGAAAAGAAGGTGGTCCTCATTGGATAATTCCACAATACTATTTCTTTTACAATCCGTCTCAATCATTGTCATTGTTTTCATGTTAGGTACGGCAAGTAGCTACATCGTGTTATTTCTCTTCTCCATACGAAAAGTGTTACGCGAAGGGAAACTTGAGAAAAAGGCCATATTCGATGATCTTTCGGCGATGGATCGGACATTTCCTGTGTCCATTCTCGTTCCCGCATACAACGAAGAAATCGGAGTGATTTCGACTGTCCGCTCTTTATTAACACTGGACTACCCAGAATTCGAAATTATTGTCATAGATGATGGTTCTAAAGACAAAACACTCGAAACGCTTATTACTGAATTTAAAATGGAGAAGACAGAGTATGCAATGCGCATCGTTCTTGAATCAAAGGAAGTTAAGGGAGTCTATAAGTCTTCAACTTTCCCGAATATCAAAGTCATTTCAAAAGAAAATGGCGGTAAAGCGGACGCCTTGAACTGCGGAATAAATATCTCAGTATACCCTTATTTTTGTTCAATCGATGGGGATTCCATACTCGAACAAGATGCCCTGATAAAGTCTATGAAACCGATAATAGATTCCGGAGAAGAAGTTATTGCAGTAGGTGGTTCAGTCCGGATTGCTAATGGAACAACGATTTCAAACAGCAACGTTGAGGAAATCGACTTACCTACTAATCCCATCGCTATTATGCAAATCATTGAATACTTGAGGGCCTTCTTGATTGGCAGGTTAGGATTTAGTCGTTTTAATCAATTGCTCATTATTTCAGGAGCCTTTGGGTTATTCAATAAAAGTGCAGTTATTTTTGCAGGTGGGTATCGCAAAGGCTCTGTCGGTGAAGATATGGAACTAGTCGTCCGTCTTCACCGTATCAATATTGAACAAAAGCTCAATCGGCGAATTGAGTATATTCCAGATCCTGTCTGTTGGACAGAAGCACCAGAATCACTCAGCGTCTTGTCTAAACAGCGAATTCGTTGGCAAAGGGGACTAGCGGAAACTTTATTCACCCATCGGAAGATGCTATTCAACCCTTCCTACGGAATCGTAGGTACTGTCACATTTCCATACTTTCTATTTGTCGAGTTGCTCGGTTCTTTCTTCGAACTGGCAGGGTTTCTCATTATTGTAATTGGATTATTTTTCGACTTACTAAATCCAGTTATTGTGATAACGGTCTTTGCAGTATCCGTCTTGTACGGCTCTTTCATCTCTTCGCTAGCCGTATTACTTGAGGAACTAACCCTTCATAAGTTTCCGAAAATAAAACATTTGGTCATTCTGTTTTTTTGGGCATTGACCGAATCATTATGGTATCGTCCATTACTTGTTTTTTGGCGAATTTCAGGTTTCTTCGCAGCATTTAAAAAGACTTCTGAGTGGGGCGACATGGAACGCAAAGGAATTTCAACAGATAAAAGATAAAAACTGCAGTGCGGAGAGAGTATTCTTTCCGCACTGCAGTTTTTTTATTCTATTTCCTCAAATCTTTTTTGAACAGACCAGTAAGAAGATTTCAAGCGTTCTTGAAAACTAGGTATATCCCAAGGAGCCCAGTCATAACGATAACCCGCTTGAGTGTCTGGATACACACCTTTAACCCCTCCTTTTTTGCTCTGCAGTACAAGGAATACACCAATATCCTTTATTGCTACTTCATTTTCCAATCCGTTGTACGTATACAAATCCCCTATCACTTTCTTAGAGCTTGGATCTTTAAAATTTAACAGCAACCACGGTAACCTGACCTCAATCGTCCGCCCATCTGCAGACACGGCAAAGTCCGTCAACGAATCATAAGTTTTAGATGCCGGATTTCCATTGCCGTAACGAAGTTTGCCTGTTTCGTAATAAGAAAATGGTCTAACTTCTTTCGTATCCGGACGCATGGTTTCTTTATCCAATGCAAATCGGATTGGGTTAAAGATGCCCGAATTACTGACAGGCTTCGTGCCGCCGTAATCAAACATACCGAGTTCCACACCATACATATATAGAAATGGATCATATGTTGCTTCGACAAGAGCACGACTATCTCCCTTAGATGTTAACGCGATATGGAAGTTAGCCTTTGCCTCAGAGAGCTTGATATCTGCTAATGACTGTAGAGACACACTACCTTTACCCGGTAATGTATCCAGCAAGAAATGTGCATTAATGTCTTCCAGCCATTTCCCGACGCCTTCTTTTAAGTCAGCACGCAAATAGAGGTAACCTTCATCATGAGTCACATATAGACGCTCTAGTTCATCTACTCCCGATTCATGTGCCAGTGCAATCTCTTTCCAGTCAGCTGTTTTACCATCCACTAACACTTTCAACGTATTAAAACTAAGGAGCCCGAAGTTCTGTTCATTCGTCTGCACATTTGACCAGAATGGGCGCCGGTTCGGATCATCCAAGTCCATCGTGTTCCATGTCCGTTTAAACCATTCATCCTGCCATGTGAACACAAGACCACCCATCATTTCTTCCTGGATGATATCGTCAAATAGTCGGACCAGCAATTCCCCCTGCTCATTTTCCGCATGAAAGCCCTGATTCCAGCCTGATACATTTTCATGTGTCATACCTCGCGAAGCTGGGATACCAAATTCAGCAATCAAAATCGGTGTTTCCGTATTCTTGTGTAAGTCATGTAAATATCCGGCATAGTTATTATTTTCACCACGATGATCAATGTATTCTGTATATTTTTCTTCCAAATTTAAAAAATCCGGGTAATATGGATATACATGATAAGACGCAAACATCCCCGCTTCTTTTTTAGCGTCTACAAACTTAATATGATCGGGATTAACGCTTGCCATATCTTCCTTTTCACTCGGTTCTGCGGGCTGGTCCAAGTGATCTGTCGTCACCCAGTTTGTATAACTCATAGGTCTCGTCCATCCATACTTATCCTCTTCGTATACCATCAAATTATCCATACGTTCTGCCAACCATAATTCAAATCCTTCTGCATTTTTCGTCCGAATATGTGTGCCTTCAAATTGCGGGTTATCACGATAAATCTGCTTCATATTATCTACCATGATTGGATACCACTCAATCCCTATCACCCATCCAATAACATACTCAGAAATATCAGCATTGTATGATCCTGAAGCATGTCCTGGTTTCGGTTCCACCACGGCCTGACCATGAATAACATCTGCAACGCGTTTCATCTCCGCCTCAAATGTAGCGACTATCTCAGGTGTAAACGCATCAAGCGTTTCTTCCAACGGCTCTTCATCCGCCCACACTCCGTGGAGGAGATATAGCTTATTATCGTGCGTTCTATTGTAATCCAATAGTGCCTCATAGAATGCCGGCGGATGTAGCGTATAAATGCGTATCATGTTGGCGTTCATGTCACCTATCTGCTCAAACCAGTCGTCATATTCTGCACGTGATATCGCGGCTTCACCTGGAAAAGCACCTGGCTTCCCCATGCCGATATTAACACCTTTTGCAGTAATTTGTTTCCACTTTCCGTCCTTGTAGACTTCAAACATTCTATTTTCAATGCGGGCACTGTAATAAAGTCCATCAGCATTTTTCTCGAAAGTCACTTTTTCTTCCTCTCCTATACGGAGCTTTTGCTTGTCTTCAATCTGAGAAATGATTTTTTTCATAACTGGTATATAGGTTTTCCAAAAGAATGCCCTGTCATTCGAACCATCCACTATAGAAATCCATTCATGCAACTTCGTGTACCCTGCATACTTATATCGGTCAGGGATTTCAGATACATATGTAAAATCGCCGGAAAAGTAGTAATGCCCATTATTATCAATGATTGCTGGAAAACTATCCGGCAAACCAATTTCTTCTGCCAGCTTCTTTCCTTCATTAGTAAAACCAAAATTGTATTCTGCATAAACTTGTTCATTGCGCCCAGCCGCTTCTACCACGTCAAACCATCTATCATAAGTAGGGCTTTTTGTTAAGTTAAAATTGGTCTTTCCAGCTTTCGTAAACTCAATGAATGTATCTGTCCCAACCAGATGCCCGTCACTCTCTGATAAAACAGCAACCTTTTCTGTATTCTTTTCAGCAAATAGCAGACCCTTTCCTGTAAAGTTCCACTTTTCACCAGAGCCCAACTCATAAGTGTCGATTGCCCATTGAGGAACTTCTTCGGCATCTATAGACAGATCTTGAAAATAACGTCCAGTCCACCCGGTTTGACGCATCCCGAGCAGAGAAGATGCTTCTTCCTGGATGTTCTTTTCCGTAGGTGCAGATAACGAATCAAATTCTACGATAATAGTTGAATCATTCTTATCAATCGCTCTTTTAATAGAAGTCCATTCTTCTCTCATTATACCTGCACTCTTGTTATTGTCCTTACCCGAGCTACCATCAGAAGTTCCATATGTATCCGCAATGTAGATGAAATCTGTCGCAGACAAATCTTCTGGTAACTGCTTCAGTTTTTGTTCTTTCCCCATAACCCCGTAATAATCTGTTTCTGCATTATATGTTTCACCCGGTGCAGGAACTATTTTTAAGTTTTTCAATAACCAGAATAACCCTTTATGCTCACTAGTATTGCCGTCTGGGACTGTTTTATCTAGAACGGTTACTGTCATCTGTTTTTCTTCTTTTGCAAGCCATACAAACCATGGAAGAAAAAATAATAATACAATAACTGCGCCAACTTTTATTGACTTCATTTATTCATCCCCTCACGAGTTGTGCTCCTATTATCTATCATACCAAGGACGTATCTAAATCGGAAGAAAATAAAAAACTGTCCTGCTAAGTCGAATAATTCGGCCCACAGAACAGTTTTTTCTTGTTACTTATCTTCTTTTAGAATCTTAAGTGCTGCCGAAAATTCTTTATCAATTTCGGTATTTGGTTTATATGTGATAGTACTAACGATAACTGTAACAATCAGGCAGAGGAGGAAACCAGGTACGATTTCATAAAGGGTACCTGATAATGCATCGATGTTCCCCCAGATCATAACTGTAATTGCTCCAACTATCATTCCCCACAGTGCGCCTTTTGTTGTAAGCTTGCGCCAGTATAGAGATAGAAGGATGATTGGACCAAATGCTGCACCAAATCCAGCCCATGCAAACGATACGATTTTCAAAATGGATTCATTGTTCGGCCAAGCAAGTACCATAGCAATTACTGAAACTGCAAGGACCGCCATTCTTCCCAAAAATACATAATGCTTATCCGTTGCGTCTTTCTTCATGAACGTTTTGTACAAGTCTTCGACAAGCGCAGAAGACGATACAATCAGTTGTGAAGAAATTGTACTCATAACAGCAGCAAGAACAGCAGCAAGCATGATTCCTGCGATAAATGGATGGAAGATAATTTGCCCAAGGACAATGAATACGGTTTCATTGTCAACAAGCTTTGCACCCGTATTCTGTTGGAAATAAGCAATCCCGACAAGGGCAGTCGCCACCGCACCGAATAAGCTCAAGAACATCCAACTAATCCCGATACGACGTGCTTTTTTCGCCTCTTTGTGTGAGCTAAGCGCCATAAAGCGGACGATGATATGTGGTTGACCGAAATACCCCAGTCCCCACGCAACCGCAGACAAAACGCCTAGGAACGTTGCACCCGAAACGAAGTTCAGCAATTGTGGATCTACAGCACGGATACTTGTCGCAGTTTCTGTAAATCCTCCTGTGATGAAGATACCAGCAATCGGCACAAGAAGGAGGGCAAAGAACATGACGATACCTTGGACAACATCCGTATAACTGACCGCCAAAAACCCTCCGAATAGTGTATAGAAAATAACGACACCCGAAACAATCAGTAGGCCTGTGTGATAGTCCAACCCGAATGAACTAAGGAAGAATTTCCCACCTGCAACCATTCCTGAGGACACATAAAATGTGAAGAATATCAGAATGATGATTCCTGAAGCGATTCGCAGAAGACGTGATTTGTCTTTCAGACGACTTTCCAAGTAACTCGGAATTGTTATGGAGTCACTTGACACTTGTGTATAGACACGTAAACGTGGCGCAACAAACACCCAGTTCAAATATGCTCCAACTGTCAACCCGACCGCAATCCATGCCTCAACTAAACCGTTGAGATAGATTGCACCCGGCAACCCCATAAGTAACCAGCCCGACATATCAGCAGCACCAGCACTGAGAGCGGTTACAGCCGGCCCAAGCGAACGTCCACCTAACATATAATCCGTAAGATTGGATGTACGTTTGAATGCATACCATCCAATGAAGATCATCGCGGCCATGTATATAATAATTGCAATTAATTGATACCCTTCATTCGTCATGATGAATCCTCCTTTTTTTAAGTTCGCCTTTATCATATCACTTTTTCAATAAATAAAAATCTGTTTTTTAAAATATTCGATAGTAAATAATGTATATAGAATAGACAGAATACGACGAAGTAATTTCATTCCCCCCTACATTTCCCAGGAAATAATGCATATTCGACAAAAATTTATTATTACACATAAAAACAAGCGTATTCCCCTACGCCTAGGGAAATACGCTTGTTTTCACTGGTATGACTTTTCTACGGACATTTCTCGTAGTTTGAACTTTTGGATTTTCCCAGAAGCAGTCATTGGATATTCTTCTAGAAACTCAATATACTTCGGAATCTTATGATGTGAAATACTTCCCTTACAAAATTCGCGTACTGATTCTTCATCCAGATGCACGTCTTTTTTAGGAATGATCCACGCCATTAGTTCCTCACCGTATTTCGAATCTGGCACGCCCACAACTTGAACGTCGGCGATTTCAGGATGTGTATACAGGAATTCCTCGACCTCTTTCGGGTAAATATTTTCGCCGCCGCGGATGACCATGTCTTTGATGCGCCCCGTAATATCGATGTAACCATCTGCATCCATTACTGCAATGTCGCCCGTATGAAGCCAACCTTCTTCATCGATTGCTTCTCGTGTGGCTTCCGCATTATTGTAATACCCTTTCATAATGTTATAACCGCGCGTGCAAAGTTCCCCTGGCACACCGACAGGCAATTCTTCACCTGTTACAGGGTCAATGATTTTGACTTCAACGTTCGGATGTGGCTTCCCGACTGTTGACACGCGTTTTTCGATTGGATCATCTGTCTTCGTCTGCGTAATGACAGGGGATGCTTCTGTCTGGCCGTAACAGATCGTTATTTCACTTGCTCCCATATCTTCAATAACACGTTTCATTACTTCAATCGGACATACAGATCCCGCCATAATACCAGTACGAAGCGTAGATGTATCGTAGTTCTTAAAATCAGGGTGGTTCAACTCTGCGATGAACATCGTTGGTACTCCATGAAGTGCTGTACACTTCTCATCTTGTACCGCTTGAAGGACACGCAATGGATCGAACTGTTCGAGTAAAATCATCGCAGAACCATGTGTAACCGCTGCAAGCGTTCCTAGCACACAACCAAAGCAATGGAAAAATGGGACAGGAATACAAATGCGATCTTGCTCTGTCAGTTTCATATAATCCCCAATTTGCTTACCGTTATTGACGACGTTATTATGTGTTAGCATGACCCCTTTAGGAAAGCCAGTTGTGCCGGAAGTATATTGAATATTAATGACATCATCGGGATCAAGCGATTGAAATTGTTCCTCAAGTTGCTCATTCGTTACCTTATCAGCTTGCGCCATGAACTCCGACCATTTGTACATGCCTTGTTCTTCCCGTTCCGTCATCAGGATGATCCGTTTGAGATGAGGCAGTTTACCACTTGATATAGAGCCTCTCTTCCCAATCGCCAGTTCAGGACAAACCGTACGGATAATATCTATGTAACTCGTTCCTTTAAAGCTTTCATCCAATATAAGTGTAGTTGCATCGGATTGCTTCATTAGATATTCCAACTCCGTAGCCTGGTAATTCGTATTAACCGTAACAAGGACTGCCCCCATTTTCCCCGTTGCGTATTGGCTAAGAAGCCATTCTTTTTTATTGTCTGACCAAATAGCAACGTTTTCCCCTTTTTCGATGCCCATGCCAATAAATGCTTTTGCAAGTTCGTCCGTTTCTTCATCAAACTCCTTATATGTTTTACGAATCCCATGTTCCGGATAGACATAAGCTTCCTGTGCCGGATAAAGCTTCGCTTGTTCCCTTACAATTTCCCCCACTGTTTTACGTAGCAATGTCATGTCTATTCCCCTTTTCTGAAACAATCATATAGCAATATGTTATCACAGGGTTCGGAATATTAGGACATTAATTCAGAATAATTGTGCATTCATCATTGGGTTTTTCGTGAACACCACAAAAAATACCGTCCCCCCCTCAAGGCAGAACGGCACACTTCAATTCATTCAACAGGGAAGACGCGTCCTCGTTCATCTTTGTAAACGACATGATGTCGCTCAAGTTTCGTCGGTGAATCAAGGCCGGCCGCTGCAGCGACACGGAAAAGTCCTTCGCGCATCGTCAAAATATAATTGGTCACGCGGTATTTTTTCTCTTCGACAACAAGACCTTGCTGTAATTTCTTATCTGTCGTCGCAACGCCCGCTGGACAATCATTCGTATGACAACGGTGTGCCATAATACAACCGACCGAGATCATGAACCCACGCGCAACCTGAACAAGATCCGCTCCCATTGCAAGAACAATTGCAGCCCGGTCCGGTGTCGTAATTTTACCCGATGCAATGATTTTCACACGGTCACGCACTTCAAACTTCCGAAGCGCATCATCCAAAAGAATAATTGCTGATCGCAACGGTAATCCAACACTGTCTGCAAGATCCTGATACGTAGCGCCCGAGCCACCTTCTCCACCATCTAATGAGATGAAGTCAGGACCCATACCTGTTTCATGCATGAATGACGCGAGTTCCTCTGCGTCCTGTTTCCCACCGATGACAACTTTAATGCCAACCGGTTTACCCGAATGCTGACGAATCTGATCAATAAATTCAAAAAGCGTTGGGTAATCATCAAACTGGTGAAAGCGGTTTGGACTGTTAATGGAAACATACGGAGCAACATTACGGATTGCCGCAATTTCTTCCGTTACCTTCGCCCCTTCAACATGCCCACCGCGCATTTTCGCACCTTGCGCTAGTTTAATTTCAAACGCTTTCACTTGCGGAATATCCGCTTTTTCACGAACCCTTTCTAAACTGAATTCGCCATCCTCCGTTCTAAATCCAAACAGACCCGAGCCAATTTGTGCAATAATATCTGCCCCGCCTGCCAAGTGATGCTTGGACAGACCTCCTTCGCCAGTATTCATCCAAGCCCCTTGCGCCATGCCAATCCCTTTTGACAATGCAGTGATTGCGTTTTCCCCGAGTGCCCCATAACTCATCGCGGATTGACCAAGCATGCTGCGGACATGAAATGGATGCTCACAGTCCGGACCAATGACGATAGCATCCTCTTCCGGCAACAACCAAGGCAATGTCGGAATGTCTTCACGATGTTCTTTGCGTGAAAAGAGATTATCTTCATCAACGACATAACGCATCGTATCTATAAGGTTTGAATTATCAACGCGCATTTCCTCATTTTGCTTCGTAAACATTGCATTGCGGATATAATAACCCGATTCTTCAAAATCACGTTTGGAACCGAAGCCAATGACACTGTTCAAATATTTCCCCGGCATAACCATGTGCAAGTATTCCTCACGATTGAATGGTTCACCATCATTATCATCGTCAAATAGATATTGCCTAAGTTCAGGACCCGTTTTCTCCATTACATAACGCATCCGCCCTAAAATCGGGAAATTCCGAAGAATCGCGTGTTGCTTTTGGCTTTTGTCATAAAAGTATAGATATATGGCAATTGTAATAGGTAAAACGACTAGAAATAAAACCAACAACGCCGTTGTAATTGAAATACTTTCCGTCCAATTCATAACAACACCCCTTTGTTAAGCTTTATAGGTAGTTTACCACTATCACAGTCTGTTAATCTTAATTAACAAAACAAATTTTGGAGGGATTCCATGGTTATCGACCTATTAACTGCCCACGCATCTGTGCGAAAATATAAAGACGTTACACTAACAAAAGAGGAAGTGTATGAGCTCATTCGTGTCGGTCAGCATGCCGCTAGTTCACACTTTGTCCAAGCATACTCTGTCATTTATGTGACAGAGGTTGAAAAATGCAAGAAACTAGCGGAACTCGCGAAGAATCCGCAGCAGATTTTATCAGCTGGTGCCGTTTTGGTCTTTTGCGCGGACTATTGCCGATTGAAAAAGGCAGCTAGCATAGTCGGGAAAGACATTGATTTCTCCTCTGCTGAAAATATCCTTGTCGGCTCCATCGACGTTGCTTTATTCGCCCAAAACGTTGCGATTGCGGCTGAATCAAAAGGGTACGGCATCTGTTATATCGGAGGTGTTCGTAATGCACCGGAGGAAATAAGCGAGCTACTATCGCTTCCTAATGGTGTTGCCCCACTATTCGCCATGACAATCGGCGTTCCTGACGAAGCAAATGAAGTGAAACCCCGTTTACCGGTAGAAGCAATTATTCACGAAAACGACTACAATACTAATAAATACGATGAACTTATTCCTGCGTATGATGAAACAATGAACGACTATTATTTAAGCCGCGGTTCAAACCGTAAAGACGCCGCCTGGTCCGATTCCATGGCAGACTTTTTAGCAGCACCCAAACGAACGCATATGAAAGACTTTTTAAAGAAACAGGGATTCGAGTTTAACTAGGAGTGATGACTTTGCAATTCGAGGAATTAGTGGACGTATTAACACGCCAGATGACAGACGGGTCTTTCATTGGCGGGACAATCAGCCAAGCCCGTACAAAAACAGATGAACTCAAAAGAGTGAAAATTAAGCCTGTGGAAATAAAAGGACAGTTGCATATTCAATTTGAATATCAATACGAACGCGTGTTGAACCATGAAAACGTTACACCTGATGCATTACAGGCACACTTGCAACAACTGCTTGAGCGTTTCAGACAACTACATGCCGAATTTTCGGATGAAAAAATTCAGGTTCAGCTGACGAAAAAGTTTAAAGTCATGTGGAAATCTGAAAAAGTGGCGTCAGAAAAAATCGTTAACCTTTCACATAACCGCAAGAAAAATTATTTACTGGATGAAAACACAGCCTATCCATTTTTAGTCCGACTCGGTGTCCAAACGCCCGATGGCAAAGTGAAAAAGCAAAAGCACGACAAGTTTAGGCAAATTAACCGGTTTGTCGAATTCATCGACGATTCGCTTGCCCACTTACCAAGAGATCGAACTGTACGTATTCTTGATTTCGGTTCGGGTAAATCCTATTTAACGTTCGCGCTCTATCACTACTTACGTATCGAAAAAGGACTGGATATTAAGGTAACTGGGCTTGATTTGAAAAAAGAAGTGATTGAGGAATGCAGTTTGATTGCGAAAGATCTTGGTTACGATAATCTTGAATTTCTTGTAGGGGATATCAATGACTATAATGACGAAACATCAGTCGATATGGTCGTCACATTACATGCATGCGATGTCGCGACTGATATGGCGCTAGCCCGTGCCGTGAAATGGGGAGCGAAAGTCATTTTGAGCGTTCCTTGTTGCCAGCACGAACTGTTCTCGCAAGTCAATTCCCCCGCGCTCGACGTTATGCTTCAACACGGACTCATCAAAGAACGGTTCTCAGCACTTGCTACGGATTCTATTCGTGCGGAGTTATTGTCACTTGTCGGTTATGAAGCACAGCTTTTGGAGTTTATCGACATGGAGCATACGCCGAAAAATATTTTGATTCGGGCCTATAAAACCGGACGGCAGGCTTCAGCTGATGAAGTAACACGTTATACTGACTTCAGGAAGCTGTTGAATGCTGATCCATTTTTGGAGAAGGAATTGGGCGATTTATTGAACATATGACTAAAGCCATCCATGTTGCAACGTGCAAGTATGGATGGCTTTTTCAATTCTATACGACATGAATATCTTCATTTCTTACTACTCCAAAGTCACGTCTAAAAACACATAGCCATCCCGTTCATGCTGCCCTGAAAAAACAACCGGAACCCGTTCACTAAAAATCGGTCCATCTACGACCACAGTATGAAATTCACCAGACTCCCCGCATGAATCGATACCGAGCGCATCCAGTTCATCTATTAGTTCTACAGTGAATTTACGGCCTATGAAGTGCGCCGGCATCATTTTTGTATTGACGACAACGATGTATGCCTCGAATCCCGCTTCTATAAATTCATCCAATATCTTGCGACGCGGCTCCATCCATAGTGGATGCACTGCTTCCATCTCGACTTTTGCACATGTTTTTTGAACCCATTCCAAATGGTCCTCAAGATCGATATCCCCGAAAACTCCGTGGCTGATGCCCAACTCAACACATTCCTTCATCGCGTCTAAAAATCGCTCTTCATACCCTTTCCAGCCAGCTCCCCGTATCATTAAAGGGACGCCAATCCTCTTTGCCTGGGCTTCCACGACTTCAAAAGGCAGCGCATGTGATTTTGACCGTTCTTCATTCTCGTCAAACATCGTCAACAACCGTTTCGAAATACCACCCGCTTTCACTGCTCGGTAATAGGCCATGGCAGAATCTTTTCCGCCGCTCCATGATGCAACAAATGATATACCCTCCATCTTGTTCGCCCCCAACTTCATTTACTTTGACCTTACTTTACCATAGTCTTACAATACAGTTGCAAAATGTCCAATCAATTGTTTCATGATAACCAATCAAAACTTTTCTCGGATGTACCCCGTCAAATAACTATAACGTGTTCGCGACATGTTGGAAATTGGAGAAGGTGAATCTTTTGTCATGACAAAAAACGAGAAGTTCGAACTTGTAGAAAACTTTATAGTAGAAAACCGGGAAGCCCATTATCGCCTTGCGTACAGCTATGTAAGAAATAAAGAAAATGCACTCGATATTGTGCAAGATGCCATTTTAAAAGCGCTCAGCTCAATTGATCGACTTGAAGAGATTGCCTATTTGAAAACCTGGTTCTACCGGATTATTGTTAACACATCCATTGATTTCATCCGAAAACATCAGCGTATTACAGTGATGGACGATGACATTCTCGGCATTCATTTGCCACAGTTAGAGGATGACATTATCGACATGGACTTACAAGATGCCATTGACCAGTTGCCTCCTAAATACAGATCTCTTATTATTCTTAGATTTTTCGAGGATTTGAAAATTGATGAAATCGCTGTAGTGATGGACGAAAATGTGAATACGATTAAAACAAGATTATATGCAGCATTGAAAAAGTTACGCATTGAAGTTGGGGAGGAATTCAGGTTATGAAAGAAATGAAAAAGTTGAAAAAGAACTATGACGAAACGGAGATTCCGTCTGAATTAGAAGACGTCGTAAAAGCGTCGATTCGTCGAGCAAAAGCGTCACAGAAAAGACGTCCATTTCTAAAACAATGGACGATTGGAGCCGCCGCGGCTGCTGCTCTATTCATCGGTAGTATAAATGTCAGTCCATCCTTCGCACAGGCAATGGCAAATGTTCCGCTTCTTGGAGCGATTGTGGATGTATTTACCGCACAACAATTGACTGTCGATGAAAAAACGTACCAAGCAAATGTCGCCACACCAGCAATTGAAGGATTGACTGATGAAGGACTGCAAGCTTCTCTGAATGAGAAATACCTTGAGGAAAACAAAGTACTTTTCGAACAGTTCCAACAAGAGGCCGCGGAATTGGAAAAGGCAGGTGGCGGTCATCTTGGCATCGACACTGGCTACGAAGTGAAAACAGATACTGACCAGCTTCTATCGATTGCTCGCTATGAGGTGAATACGGTCGGATCCTCTTCAACAACAATGAAGTATGACACAATTGATAAGCAGAACAACGTGTTAATCACATTGCCGAGTCTTTTTAAAGATGACAAATACGTCGATGCTATTAGCTCATATTTAGTAAGTGAAATGGAGCGACAAATGGCAGCAGATGAAGAGGTCTCTTACTTTTTGAATAGCGAATTTTTCGATGACTTCAAAACAATCCAAGCCGATCAGTCATTCTATATTACAGCTGATAATAAGCTTGTCATTTCATTCGATAAATATGAAATCGCACCTGGTTATATGGGTGTTGTGACGTTTGAAATTCCAACAGAAATTCTGAGTGATTTGTTGATCAGCGACACATACATTAACTAAGAACAAAAGCGCAAGCGCATGTAACAGATGAACACAGCTTAAGTACAGTACGTGATTTTATTGTTTCCTAAGCTATAAAAAAGCAGACACGCATGTGTCTGCTTTTTTGCAATTCAATTATGCTGGCATCGGCGTATCTGTTGGTTCTGCGTAGCCTTCTTTGTAATTTTCATCGATGAAGTCACGGATTTCTTTTAACGATTTCCCTTCCTTCGTCATCATTACAGATTGTACAGCGATATCAAGACAAACTTGGCAACGAGTGCCATGGTCATCCCAGACAACAGAACCATCTTCACGAACTTCGTCGATGAAGCAATTCAAGTTGCTGCCATGGCCTGCACTTTCGCCACACCCACAATAACAAGGCATCCACTTAATAATATCCGTTGCAGTGCCTGCCATTTGATAGACAAGCCGCATGTCTTCCGATTTGTCATCCAGGAACGATGGTAAAACGTCCGCCGATGCAGTAACTTCCTGCAAATCACCATTTGGTACATGCATCTGTTCGCCGTGCGCCAGCTCGTGTTCTTTCTCACTTGGCTGCGCTTTCTCACCGCATGCTGAAAGGACAAGAATTGCCGCAAGTAAGATGAACATTAATTTCTTTTTCATTTATTGCCATCTCCTTATTCGCGTAGTTGTCCTTTCATCATAACCGAGATCCGAACTTTCATTCAGTACAGTTCTGTGAACAATGGATGCTGCTGATTATCTACCAATCATTTTCGACGGATCGACATACTCGTCAAACTGTTCTTCCGTCAGCAAGCCTGATTTTAGTGCTGCTTCTTTCAGCGTCGTGCCTTCTGCATGTGCAGTTTTCGCTATTTTCGCTGCATTTTCATAACCGATGTAAGGATTAAGTGCCGTCACAAGCATTAGTGAGTTTTGCACTTTACGATCAATCTCTTCACGATTCGGTTCAATTCCAACTGCACAGTTGTCGTTAAAACTGATCATCGCATCGCTCAACAACGTTACAGATTGAAGGAAGTTGAAAATGATAACCGGTTTAAAGACATTCAGCTCGAAGTTCCCTTGGCTCGCTGCAAAACCAATTGTCGCGTCATTCCCCATGACTTGTGCAACAACCATCGTCAGTGCTTCACTTTGAGTCGGGTTCACTTTTCCCGGCATGATAGAACTGCCTGGTTCATTCTCAGGAATGGTAATTTCACCGATGCCTGAACGTGGCCCACTAGCTAACCAGCGCACGTCATTAGCGATTTTCATAAGGTCCGCCGCAAGCGCTTTGATAGCGCCATGAACATAAACAATTTCGTCATAGCTCGTAAGTGAATGGAATTTATTTATCGCAGACGTAAATTCAATTCCCACTGCTGTGCTAATTTCAGCAGCAACACGGTCGCCAAATCCAGCTGGCGCGTTAAGGCCTGTTCCAACAGCCGTTCCACCGATCGCAAGTTCTTTCATTGACTCAACGCTGCCCGTGATCATTTTTTCCGTTTTCTCGAGCATCCGGTGCCAACCGCTAATTTCCTGGCCAAGTGTTAAAGGCGTTGCGTCTTGCAAATGCGTACGGCCGATTTTAATGATATTCATAAACTCTTCGGATTTCTTGCCAAGTGTTGCTTTCAATACGCCAATTGCTGGTACGAGTTGCTCTTGTACCGCTACAACCCCTGCGACATGCAATGCTGTCGGGAATGTGTCGTTTGAACTTTGTGATTTATTGACATCATCGTTCGGATGAAGGCGCTCTTCCTCGCCCCACTCTTCAAGCAGTTGATTGCCACGGCGTGCGAGCACTTCGTTCATATTCATGTTTGACTGCGTGCCGCTTCCTGTTTGCCAAACGACAAGCGGGAAATGATCATCCAATTTCCCCGAGACTACTTCATCCGCCGCAGCAGAGATTGCTTTCATTTTCGCTTCTGATAGGGCACCATGTGCATGACTCGCGATTGCAGCTGATTTTTTCAAATGGGCAAATGCACGAATAACACCAATCGGCATTTTTTCTCCACCGATTTTAAAGTTTTGTTTACTTCGCTGCGTCTGTGCACCCCATAGCTTGTCCGCAGGTACTTTAATTTCACCAAATGTGTCGTGTTCAATACGATAATCCATTCTTCATCCGCCTCTCGATAGTAGTATCCCCATTATCTCATGATTGGCACTTTTTTTTCATGCGCCCAGTCTTGGATGAACGCTTTTTGCCTAGGGTTCAAGTTCACCGGCAATTCATCTCTACCAATTAAATGGTGTGCTTTACTTAATGCAACGTCTTATTAGAATTTATTTATATAAAAAAGACCCGGTTTCCCGAGTCTTTTTCCATCCGTCATTTCCAATTGAATTGTTTCTTCTCTAATATTTCCATAAATGCATCGACTACTTTAGGATTAAACTGTGTCCCTTTTCCGTTCTCTAGTTCTTTCACGGCTTCAAGTATAGAAAGGGCCTTCTGATACACTCGATCGGTTGTCATTGCATCAAATGCATCAACTACCGATACGATGGCCGATTCTAGTGCGATTTCATTGCCTTTAAGACCGTATGGATAGCCTTTCCCATCGTGTCTTTCATGATGTTGTTCGACAATGAAAGCAGTATCTGCTAGCCATTCGACAGTATGCTCACGCATAATTTTTGCACCTTCTGTCGTATGCGTTTTCATAATTCCCCACTCTTCAGCTGTCAGTTTCCCCGGTTTATTTAGAATTTCTAGCGGGACAACGCGCTTGCCGACATCATGAAAATAGGCGCCCCATCTTAGTGTGCTAAGGCTTTCAACAGGAAGCCCCATATGTTTCCATACTTCGATTGAATAATCTTTAATTCGGTTACAATGCATATACGTGTAACCATCAACCGATGCAATCGCATCCGCCTCTTCTTGGAGAATTTGCGTTTCGAAAAATCCAACTTCAAAGCTTTCAGCGGACATTCTAATCAAAATATCTGCTTCCGTTTTGCCATAAAACGAAATGATATGTTCATAGTGCGATGCATCGACTGTCTCACCGATTTCCAATAGACGCCGTTTTCCTTCGTATTCCATTTCTACTACTCCGTTAAGAAGCATATATGATTCTACAAGTGTATCTTCATTATCATATTGAACCCAAAACGAACCATTCTTGCTCAATGAATAAAGAGCATTTGATAATCCGTTCCATCTTCCAAGCAATACGACATCCGCATAACCGAGATGAAGTACCGGATATCCTTCGCTAGTGTGATTGCTATACGACTGATTTGAATTCATATCCATAAGCGTACCCCTCGAGTTAAGACATATGATCATCGAGACCTGTCTGAATATTACTATTATAACAAGTCACAACAAAGTTTCATATACCTTTACCTAATTGGTGCAAAACAATGTCGATTAGAGCTCCTGCCTCAACGCATTGATGACATCAATTTTCGTCGCTTTGCGCGCTGGACGCCATCCTGATATCATCGCGACGCCTATGCTGATTGTGGAAGCAATAACGACAAGTTGCCATGGAATTACGGAGAACGTAACAGTCATATCTCCAAAATCTTCTTCTCCGAGCGCCGCCGTAACAATGATTGGCAGCACGTAATTAGACACAATACTCACCCCATATGAAATAACAACTGCAAGAACCGTCCCGACAATACCAATCCACGCACTTTCCATCAGGAATAGTCGTTGGATTAATTTTGGATCTGCCCCGATTGCTTTCATAACTCCAATTTCACGCGTTCGCTCCGTTACAGCCATGGTCATCGTATTGAAAATCCCGATAGATGCGATTAAAATTGCGATTGTCCCGACAAACACGAGCCCCGCTTTTAGCGCTAAGAAAAAGACGTCTAATTGGTCCAGTTCATCGGATATGGAATACACACTATATCCATCGTCTTTTAATGCAGTAGAGATTGCTTTCACATTTTCTAATTTATCCGCATAGACGTTTACATTGCCGTAAAATAATTGCTGTCCGTCTGAATGATCATCTGCCGGCCTGTCCACATGTGCATAATAGATCTTTTCTAACTTAGGAATGATAGATGCGTCGGCATATATTTTTTGATCCTGCTCCCAATCTTTCGCAGGTTTCTTTCCGATACCAACTATCGTAAGCATCATTTTATCCTCAATCAATTCACCCTCATTGTCACCGACTTGATAGATGAACTGTTCACCAATCAATTTGCCATCATACGTAGTAAATTCACCATCTTCATTTTCATCTTGTTGATTCATTAAGGCATCTGCGAAATTGCTTCCCACGACGACTTCGTTCACTTTTTCAGGTAAACGTCCTTCTTGAAGCTCGAAATTCGCTTTCTTTTCTTCTGTAAAATCCGTCACAACGAGCTGACTATTCCCTGTGAAATCACCAATTGAAGACTGCTGTTCTGCCGCTAAATTTTGGCGGAATACAACTGCTTTTACATGATCCCGCTTCTTCAGCTCTGCAACTTTCTCTTCATCCATCTCACTTGAAAATACTTCAATTTGTGTCACAAGCCGGTTCGATAAGACTTCTCCCCGAATCGTTTCGTGCAGGCCGAATCCTACGGACGCGAGCACAATTAAAAAAGCTGTTCCCATCGTGGCTGCAAGCACGGTCATAAAGACACGCATTTTATTTTTCTTGATATGTTGTCCTACGAAACTGATCTGGTCCTTAAATTGCATGCTGTACACCGCCTTCCGTTAATACGCCGTCGTGCATTCTGTATACACGATTCGCTGTTTGTGCCACTTCATCGTCGTGTGTAATGATGACGAATGTGATGCTCCGTGTTTTATTGAGCGACTGGATAAGAAGAAGGACATCCTGCTCCGTTTCAGAGTCTAGACTTCCCGTAGGTTCATCCGCGAAAATGATTGGTGGATCAGTGATAAGTGCGCGCGCAATGCTAACACGCTGTTGCTGACCTCCCGATAATTCATTCGGATAATGATCTTGCACATCCGTTAGTCCAACGCTCTGCATAAGGTCCTTTACTTTCTTCTGTCGCTCACTCTTGTTGATGCCCTTCAACGTCAGTGGCAGTTCCACATTTTCAAACGCTGTCAATCCAGGCATGAGTTGGAAGTTTTGAAAGACAAAGCCGAAATGATCTAGTCGAAACTTCGCACTTTCCACCTCGTTGAATGAAGAGGTCTGAATGCCTTGCACACTGATTTCTCCACTTTCTGGCGTCAGGAATCCTGCCATAATATGAAGAAGCGTTGATTTACCCGAACCACTTTTGCCAACAATCGATACAATTTCACCATCCGCAACATCGAACGTCAACCCTTTCAACACTGGAACCCGCTTTTCTTTACCTTTCTTACCGATTTTGAATGAATGATTTAAATTTCGTACACTAATCATGTATTCCCCTCCAACTTTCTTTACTTCCTTCATTGTAAAGGGAGAATCTTAAGGGTTTGTGAGGATAAAAATGAAGAATTTCTTAAGATGTCGGGGGGGGGCGAGGTTATAATCGCTTGGACCTGATATATAGTCAGTTGCCTTTACGCGCACTGAAACCTTCTCCACATAAAAAGAGCCCCGACGCACAACCGCGTCAGGACTCTCTTCTAGTTAGAAGTTATTCAACCTCGTCAGCTGCAACTTCTTTTCTTGCAATCGATTGTTGTATGGGTTGATTCGTATTTGCTGCTTTTATTTCACTTGTAAGTTGGTCAATACTTGGGCGGATATTGCCTTTGCCCGTGTAGTTTTCAAGCATTTCCTTGACGTCGATACCCGATGTTGCTTTCAATGATTCTTGCAATGTTGCCATTAAATTAGTCGCGTAAGACGTAATTTTATTGGCTCCGCCACCCTCACCACTGCCTGTATCCACAACAGTAATCTTATCGATATTCGCAAGCGGGCTTGCAATTTGCTTCGCATATTCTGGAATCATTTTAACAATCATATCAAGCATGGCGGCTTGGCCGTACTGTTCGAATGCTTCTGCAATTTTACGTTTCGCTTCTGCTTCTGCAAGACCCTTCAGGCGGATAATGTCTGCCTCTGATTCTCCTTGCGCACGCAGAGAATCGGCTTTTGCTTGCCCGTCAAGACGGACTTTTTCTGCATCCGCAGACGCTCTTGCTTCAATGCGGTACTTTTCAGCATCAGCTTCTGTAATTTGTTTAGATTTTTGAGCTTCTGCATTTTGTTCGATTGCATAGCGATCCGCATCAGCTTTCTTCTTAACTTCAGAATCATATTGCTTCTCACGACGCAAAATCTCTTTCTCTTCAAGTTCAATTTGCTTTTGACGTTCAATGATTCGAATTTGCATTTCCTGTTCCATAACTTCCTGTTTTGAGACCGCCGTTTGAAGTTCATATGCTTGGTCGGCACGTGCTTTTGCAACATCCTGATCACGACGGTAATCCGCAACCTTCAATTGATTCTCTTTTTCAGCTTCGGCAATTTCAGTTGCGCGTTCGATTTCTGCTTTTTGCGCTTCTTTAGATGCCTCTGCATTTTTAATACGCGTTTCTTTTTCTGCTTCAACCATTGCAATATCTGCATCACGTTTCACTTGTGCGATACGAGGCTTCCCAAGCGAATCGAGGTAACCGTTTTTATCGCGTACATCTTTTATTGTAAATGAAACGATGATAAGTCCCATTTTTGCAAGGTCCTGCGACGCAACGCGCTGTACTTCTTGAGAGAACTTGTCTCGGTTTTTATAAATTTCTTCCACTGTCATTGAGCCCAAAATCGAACGCAGATGACCCTCTAACACTTCTTTCGCTTCATTTTCACGGTCAGCTTTTGTTTTCCCTAAGAATTGCTCAGCAGCTGTTGCAATCTCTGAGATTGAACCGCCGATTTTAATGATTGCCGTTCCATCTGCCATAACAGGAACACCTTGCTCTGTGTAGACTTCCGGCGTTGTAACCTCCAGCTTACTTGATAACAGGCTAAGCGGTGCCGCTTGTTGAAACACCGGCAATAGAAACGTCCCTCCGCCGCGGATGATTTTAATGCGATTTCCCGAATCATCCGTATGTACATTTTTAGTCCCTAGGTAACTTCCTGTTACAATAAGTGCTTCATCTGGCCCAACTGTGCGGTACTTTGTAACGTAAACCAAAATAACTGCTAGTAACACAAACGCGACAACTCCAAGTGCAATCCAAATTTCCATCTGTTTTTCCCCCTTTTTTATTTGAAGCGGAATGGTTCATACTCTTTAACGATGAATGTCCCATCTTTCACTTCGATAATTAATACTTCTTTTTCATACTCAATTGCTGTGTTCTCATAGCCTGCCGCTCTTTTTGAAATCAGTCCGTTTACCGATTCGATGACAATTTCACCGAAACCGTCAACTGGAATAGGCACAATCACTTTTCCAACCCGGCCCATCAGTGACTCATCCGTATAAGAAAGAGAAACTTCCGCTGACCTTAATGGAAGGAGAACAAATAAGTACAATAGAAGATCGAGTACAAAAGCAGTAACAAGTGCAATTACCAAAATGATTCCACTGCCCCATGTTGTAACAAGTTCTAATATATAACCGCCAGCTGCTACAAATGTCATAAATGCAAGAATGACCGCCGGATCTAAGAACGGACTGGCATCACCGATTCCTTCCGCCATATCACTAAAAAAGATATACAATAACGTCGCAAGTCCTGCAATAATTAGCCCAACTAAATATACTTGCACAATTGGCATCCCAAACAGTTCCATTTCAGCACCCCCACTTCCACCTTTTTTGTCTCACCTATATATACGTCCCATCATCCCGAAAGTTTCAATTTACTGAAAATTTATTTCCAAATTCATTCCACATCAATCAAACCGTTTTTCCTGGCAATGTGAATTGCCTCTGTCCGACTTTTCACTTGCAGTTTTTGAAAAATATCTGAGAAGTAGTTTCTCACTCTCTCCCCTCTGCAATTTCTAGATTGCTACCGCTTAGCAAACACTCACCCCTTACGTTAATTTTACTGAGTTTGAGGGTATGCTGTAGAGTGCAGTGAGTCATCTTTCTTTCATGACAATTGTCACTTTTTTATACAGATTTGTTTTTTGTGAATTGTTTGTAGGGACTTTGTAAAGATTGTGTAAATTTTGCGCGGATTTCGTCGAAATTTGTAGGTATCTTATTTTCTTTTTGCTATGATGGGATTATTAAAAATTATTTCCCCTACTGGGATGGAGGCACAACCATGTTTAGCCAACGCAAACCTGATCCTTTTTTCACAGCACTGTTAACGATTGCTGAAAATGTACAAGAAGCCGTCCATTACGCAAACGACTTTAAAGTAGTCAATGTCGCAGACTTGAAAGAAGTAAGCATTAAGCTCAAAAATTATGAGACGGAAGGTGATACGCTCATTCACGATCTTATTATTAAGCTTAATAAATCATTCATGACACCAATCGAACGTGAAGATATTATGAATTTGGCCATTAAAATGGACGATGTTCTTGATGGCATTGAACATTTCGCAGCACATCTTGAAATGTTTTCGCTAACTGAAATTGATGAGTATGTGCAGCTGTTCATGGAGAACATCGTTAAAAGTACAGACGAAATTGTTAAAGCGATGAAATTACTTGCAAAGAAAAAACTTGAAGCGATGCACGATCATGCAGTACTTATTAAAGATTACGAACGGATTTGTGATGAAGTTTTCCGTACATCCGTTAAACAACTCTTCATTAATGAAAAAGATCCAATCCGCATTATCCAGTTCAAAGATATTTACGAACAACTGGAAGATATCGCTGACTATTGCCAGAGCGTTGCCAACACAATCGAAACAATTATTATGCGTAACGCATAAGGGGGAGCCAAATGGATACAATACTTCTCCTTACCATACTAGTCGTCGTGTTCGCACTCGCTTTTGATTTCATCAACGGATTCCATGATACTGCGAATGCGATTGCAACATCCGTTTCGACTCGTGCACTGAAACCGAGAACCGCTATTATGATGGCAGCTGTAATGAATTTCATCGGAGCACTAACATTTACAGGCGTCGCAAAAACAATTTCTAAAGACATTGTCGATCCATTTGTTCTCGAAAACGGTTCACTTGTCATCTTAGCCGCATTGACTTCCGCAATTTTGTGGAATCTGATTACCTGGTACTTCGGAATTCCATCCAGTTCATCCCACGCATTAATTGGGTCAATTGCTGGTGCAGCTATTTCAGCGGCAGGTTTTGGCATTTTAAATTACAGTGGTTTCATAAAAATATTACAGGCGCTCCTCATTTCTCCATTCATCGCACTTGCAGGCGGCTTCCTTGTGATGTGGCTATTCAAATTGACCTTGAAGAACAGGAATTTATTCAAGACAAATAAACGAATTCGTTATATGCAAATCGGAACGGCGGCGCTTCAATCGTTCACACACGGTACGAACGATGCGCAAAAAGCGATGGGGATTATTACAATGGCACTTATCGCGGCAGAAATGCAGACTTCAGATGATATTCAACTCTGGGTCCGGATTGCTGCGGCAACTGCGATGGGTCTTGGAACTTCCATCGGCGGCTATAAAATCATAAAAACCGTCGGCGGTAAAATAATGAAGATTCGTCCTGTGAACGGAATTGCGGCTGATTTATCATCTGCTGCAATCATTTTCGGGGCAACACTTATCCATTTACCTGTCAGTACAACACATGTTATTTCGTCTGCAATAATGGGTGTAGGCTCGGCCCAGCGTGTGAAAGGCGTCAATTGGGGCATGGCTAAAAAGATCGTTATCACATGGATTATTACATTACCGATTTCAGCATTAATCGCTGCGATTGTCTATCAAGTTCTTAACTTGTTTTTTTAATTCAAACATTTCCCTTGCAATGTGCTAATATCCCTGTTATGATAAAGAAGAATTATTTTTGTTCGGCATGATGGTCTCGAATAAATCTTGACCGCTTCAAGACTTGAGCAAGGATAGTAATACAATGTATGCACAAAGCATACGAGGAGGAAACACACATGGAACAAGGTAAAGTGAAATGGTTTAACGCAGAAAAAGGATTTGGCTTCATCGAACGCGAAGACGGAGACGACGTATTCGTACACTTCTCAGCTATTCAAGGAGAAGGCTTCAAGTCTCTTGAAGAAGGTCAAGATGTTACGTTTGAAATCGAGCAAGGCCAACGCGGTCTTCAAGCTACAAACGTTAACAAAAACTAATTTGAATTAACCATTCAAAAGCCATTCCCTTCGGGGGATGGCTTTTTTCTTTGTCCACTTTAAGCCCCAGTCAAATAGCGATTACCGCTGAGTAGATTACTTTGACTGTTTTCGATCTAGCCATGACTAACTCGCTTTGCCATTACTAACTTTCCCCCATCTTCCTTCAAAAAAAGACATTCCCATCATTTTCCGTTAATATATATGAATAGAGTCTATCTATACACAGGAAGGAATGATTGTATGCGCACACTTGCGCGTTTTGTAACAAGCGCACATAAATATATTATCTTTGCATGGATTGCAATCTTCGTTATCTTGACGTTCTTCGCAATCAAGTTGCCAGGACTTCTTGAAGGAGACGGCTTCCAAACGAATGGTGAACACGCCGTTGTCATGGATATCGTGTCTGATGAATTCGACATGCCGGCAGAAACTATGTTCCTCGTTTTCGACAATGTGCCCGTTGATAAAATAGAATCCACACTCGCTAACGTAGATAAGCTTAAAGTCACTTCAGAAATCGCATCACCGCTAGACAATGACAATCAATACAAAGAAGGCGTTTCTTATGCACTTCTTCATTTTGATAATCAAGACAAAGATATGTCTGCCATCGTCACGGATATCCGCGAGGCAGTCGGTAATGAAAAAGGAATTACACTTACAGGTGCTTCCGCTATTTCAAAGGATATTAACACTGCCAGCCAACGTGACTTGATGACCGCTGAGGCGATTGGTTTACCGATTGCGATTATTATACTTCTTTTCGCCTTCGGAACTGTCGTCGCTTCATTCGTACCGTTAATTATTGGCATTGTGACTGTCGTATCCTCGTTCGGTGTATTGGCTATTCTTGGCGGGAAAATGGACCTATCCATTTTTGTCTTGAATATTATCCCGATGCTCGGGCTTGCGCTTAGTATCGACTTCGCTTTGTTGTTCATAAGCCGGTATCGTGAAGAACGCAAAAAAAGCGACATGCACGAAGCTATCTCCACTACGATTCGAACAGCAGGAAGATCCGTCATCTTTTCCGCCTTCTGCGTATTCATCGGACTCGGTGCAATGATGCTTATTCAGGTCGACATTTTCCAAAACATCGCAATCGGTGGAATGATTGTCGTGGCGATGGCCGTTCTCGCATCTGTAACCTTGTTACCTTCCGTACTTATTGCACTTGGTGACCGGATCGATAAATGGCAGCTATTGAAAGAGAAATCGGGTGAAGCAAACGGTTGGCGTAAATTTGCCAACGCAGTTATTAAGCGGCCCGTTATGATAACAATCGTTGCGTTTATCCTACTCGGTATCGCAATAATTCCAGTGAAAAATATGGATTTGACGATTCCAGCAATCGATTCATTGCCAAAGTCGTATGATACGCGTCAAGCTTTTGAATTGATTGATAGAGAGTTTGGTCTGGCCGACCAGGCTGCTGTCTACGTCATCGCAGAACGTGCGGATGGCTGGGAGGATGAAAAAGGTCTCCAGTCTATGAAAGCACTTGAAAAAGAACTTTCAAACGATCCGCTTGTGGATAAAGTAACGACAATTTTCACCGCAAGTGACATCGATTCCGTCGAACAATGGGAACAAGCGATGATGGCGCCTGAAATCGCGGCCAAACTCTTCCCCCTTGTCGAAACGTTTGTGAAAGATGACAAGCTAATGATTCCTCTGACACTGGGGGCTAATGGAAGTTCAGACGCCGCACAAGATTGGGCGCGCAACTGGTCCGACAAGCAAACGGATTGGAACTTATCCATTGGTGGACAGCCAAAGTTCAATCAGGAAATCTTCGATGAAATACTGGATAAGATTTTGTATGTTCTTCTGGTTATCCTCGTCTCGACGTTCTTCATCCTGATGATCGCTTTTAGATCTATTTTAATACCAATTAAAGCGATTTTTATGAACATCGTCGGATTAGCTGCTACATTCGGTATTCTCGTCTACATTTTCCAATATGGACATTTCGGATTAGAAGCGGGTACAATCGCGCTTATCATCCCTGTCATCGTCTTCAGCCTTGTCTTTGGGCTGAGTATGGACTATGAAGTATTCCTTATCTCGAGGATGCAGGAAGAGTATGCGAAGACACTGGATAACGACCACTCAACTGTTGAAGGACTTGCAACAACAAGTAAGATCATCACGTCTGCAGCACTGATTATGATTGTTCTAACAGGGGCATTCGCCTTTACGGACGTTATGCCAGTAAAACAGATAGGCGTCGGCATTGCCATCGCAGTAGCCATTGACGCAACGATTATCCGTCTGTTGCTCGTTCCAAGTCTGATGAAACTGTTCGGCAAATGGAACTGGTGGCTGCCGTTTAGAAAAGGTCCCTATAAACCTGGGAATTGGCATTAAGGAAAGCGGCTGGCACCTAGAGCTAGACACCGACCCTAGTGGAATAAACATATACTTTCTTTACTTTAGAAAAAGCGCACCAAGGATAAAAATCCTGGTGCGCTTCTTTTAATTAACGATATTCAACTTCTTTTATCAATTCAACAACCGTCACAATCGGTGCCATCCCATTTTCCATATTATTGACTGTTGCCTTCATCGTGAAATAAATAGCAATAATACTTAAAATAGTAATCAGGACAAGGCCGATGACAAGGTTTTTGCCTTTCATCGAGCATCATCCTCGTCTTCAACTCTCACGAATTCCTCTTCAATCAAATAGACGTCCGCTTCGTTGTAATCACCGAAACTTTCTTCCAGATTCAAGCCGTGATACAAATTCCAGAAGCCTTGCTCTTCCATAAGGATTAGTTCTTCACCTTCATTGTTCACAAACTTTTGTACAATAGCTTGCGGTTCAGGTGCTCCTTCAGATAAAGCCTTGATAGAATCTGCAATGGTTTTCCGCAGTTCCTCTTCTGAAGCTTCACGGATATTGACGAGACCACGTTCATCCGCATCATAACCAGGAATTCCTGCTACATAGATAAAACCGTTACCGTTCGGGTGAAGGTGCTGAACGACGACTGTTTTTTCATATAAGCTTTCTTCAAAATGATAGTTGACCCGTTTCATTGACACGTCTTTACGTGTAAGTTCAGGAATTGTTTCGATGATCTGTTGTTTCTCTTCAAATGTCAACATATATGTCCACTCTTTTCCACTCTGATTTCGTTTAAGTATACCATTATTCTTCTTTCACGGATAACCCCAGCACACGCGCGAAGCCAATTGCCTGATCTTTCGACACAATACAGCCGGCAATTTTCGGCAGCGTGACCTCAATTCGGTCATATGTACTATCCGACAAGTCAACACCGTTCAAATCCGTTTCGGTAAAATTGATATTATCCAGCTTGCATAACTTAAATTGCACATTAGTAAATGAGCTCTCATAAATATCGCCGTCCGTTAAATTACACTCTGCAAACTCAACTTCTTTCATGCCGGAAAAACTGAAGTTAATATAGCGCCCGTCACATTCCTTGATTAACGTATGCCCCACTTTCGCGTTCGCAAAGTCTGCACCCGTCAGTTTCGAATTAACGATTTCACATCTGTGAAACATAGCACTTTGGAAATTAACGTTGGACAAATCGCATGTATCAAACACGACATCAACGAATTCAGCGCCCACAAAATCACTTCCAGCAAATGATACATCTTTAAATACGACGTCATCAAAGCTCAATCGCTCACCTTCCGCACCCGTCATGAAGCCACCGTCAAATCGCACTTTTTGAACGTATCCCTCACTGTCCAATACTTCTTCAACCCGCATCGCCTTATGCTCAACTGACAGTTTCGGTTTCTGCCGTTTGTTTACCTTCTTTTTCGTCACTACAAGACCCCCTCTTATTTGCGCGTCTTCCATTCCGTTATAATAATAAACAAAACGATAACCGCAATCGCGAGAACATAAAACCAGCTTGGAACACTGCTAATTCCACCAAACATCTTTCTCGCCCCTTTCTCTATTAGACCCTCTTCACGCCTGAAATAACGGTGAAGTCGATTGTAATACTCTGTATATCCATCGCTAGCGCCTCTTCAATCTTTTCCTTACTAGCGCCCCATGTGAGCGGCGTCATGCGGATAAGCGGCGCAAGAAGCCCAGGCGTTAATTGAAATACATACGTAATCCGTTCCGTCGTGACAGCATCATAATGTTGTGCGAAACGCGCGACAGGATCCGTATCCTCAATGCGTTCTTCATCATCATAAAAAACCGTACGTAACTCTTTCAGATAACCACTTTCTGGTACTGCTTTCACAAACAATCCATCTGGTTTCAGAAGACGCGTAAACTCTGCATAATTCGCCGGCGATAAAATATTTAAAATAACGTCGAATTGGCTTTCCTGAAAAGGACAATTTGCAAGGTCCGCGACACTCCAAATTGAACCTGGATACTCTTTCGCCGCCGCAGTTATCCCCTCTTTCGCAAGATCAATGCCTATTCCAGTTGTTTTGCCAGGCAGCTGTGAAAGAATTGCCGACAAGTGCGTGCCTTCCCCGCAACCCGCGTCCAGAATGAAGGCCCGTTCCCGCCCTTCAATATGCTCACGGACTTTATGTGTAACAAATTCCAGAACCTGATTGAAAAATCCACTGCTCATAACTGTTTTCCGTGCTTCAAACAGCGATTTATCATACTTGGTCACATGTGCCTGTGGTGCTAAATTGACATAGCCATTTTTCGATAAATCGAATGAGTGATTATCTGTGCAAACGAGCCGTGACTTGTCCTCCATGACCATTACAGACGCGCAGATTGGGCATCTGAATAAATGCGAGTTACTTTCCATCACTTGTGCATTGAACATTTTTTTTGATATAGTCATACGTTGAAAACCCCGTTCATCTGTTGTTCTATTAGTATACAGCTTTTCGGTGAGTACTGGAAATAGAGCGAACCCAGTTTATTACCGTCACACAAAATACCTTCATATTGTATTCAACTAGTCCCAAGGGGTTACAATAGCAGGTAGGAGGCGATTCCATGAAACAATTATTCCTTTTTATTCTTTTTATTGCTGCACTTTTTCTCACAAAACCATACTGGGAAGAACCAGTCTCTCAATATGTCGACATCTCATTTCTTGAACCTATTGATGAAAAAATCGATACTCTTTTGACGAAAGAATCTCTCGACACAGCAATCAGCTCCATTAGCAACACTATAGATAAAGCGCTATCTTACCTAACTTCAAAGACGGCTGAAATTGAAGAACCTATCCCCGTTGTAGAAAAGCCAGCGTTAGATAAACCGGTGAAAACACAAGTCTCGATCCACAATATCGAACTCGGTAGCCCACAAGAAAAAGTGACAGCTGAACTTGGAGAGCCAAAAAATCATTCCATGAACGAATACGGTACCGAATGGTTCACTTATCACGACGGCTATCAAAACTTCGTCATGGTTTCATTCGATGAAAAACAGACAGTGAACGCCATTTATACAAATGACGACCTCATTTCATCAACTGCTGGCATCAAATACGGTTCTCTAAAATCGACGGTACGCGATTCATTCGGCGAACCAATTAAAGAAATCCGAAAAGGGTTGAACATTTTCATGCTCCAAGAAAGTGAAGGTTTCGACGTCTTTAAATCAGGCGACACCTACACCTACGTTTTTTATGATTTGCATCAAAATGACAAAGTAACAGCTGTTCAGCTAATTAACGATTCACTGGAAAAGAAAAAAACCGCCATTTATGCTGGCGGTAGTACGCAATTACGAAATGGGTTTGAGCAACAACTTTTCGACTTAACAAATGCAGCACGCGTCCGCCACGGACTTTCCATCCTAAAATGGGAGTCGAACGTAGCAGATACAGCACGCAAACACAGTGTCGATATGGCGGATAATGATTATTTCAGCCACGAAAACAAGCAAGGAAAATCCCCGTTCGACCGGATGAAAGATGACGGCGTCAAATTCCGAGGAGCAGGTGAAAACCTGGCGTATGGCCAATCAAGCAGTATTTTCGCACACGAAGGGCTTATGAACTCTGAGGGACATCGCGAGAATATTTTGCTGGATACTTATAGCCATCTCGGTACGGGTGTTTCGTTCAATGAAAAATTGCAGCCCTTTTATACAGAGAACTTTTTGCTGAAATAGGGCTGGGTTATAATAATTGAGCATGTGGATATTGGATATGATCGATTCCACGGCATATATGCTCGGACGGGCGTTGGTTATGATCGCTTGGATGCATATATGCTCGGACGGGCGCTGGTTATGATTGCTTAGCTACATATATGCTCGGACGGGTGCTGGTTATGATCGCTTGGATGCATATATGCTCGAGCGCTGGTTATGATTGCTTAAGAACCGCTCTTCACTGATGCGCAGGCAATCCGGTCACCTGAATTACCCGCTGGATCCGTTTTGTAGTCATCTACTTTGTCATGAATAACAAGCGAACTGCCGTCAGCATCGAGCAGAGAATTTTCCACGCCCGGCTTTAACGTAACTAAAGCAGTTGTGACTTCGGCAGTGACTTTCCCTTCTGCATCGACTTCGAGGTTCGGCAAATCACCTAAATGAAACCCTTTGGGATTATCAAATCCATGTTCTTTATGCCCAGGATTAAAATGGCCTCCTGCAGATTTAAAGTCAGGCGGAGTACATACAGCTGTTTCGTGAATATGAACGCCGTGTTTGCCTGGCGACAATCCCTCAGCCTGGATGTTGATTGTTACACCGTCGATTCCTTCAACAAAGCTTGCCTCACCAATTTTATTCCCTTTTGTGTTCAAAATCGGCGACGTCACCGATTGGATGCTTTCGCCAGTGACCGGTAATTTCACACCGTTCTTTCCACACCCGCCGGCAATTAGAAGGGCAGACAATATGATGGACAATACAATTTTTCGTTTCAATATGATTCCTCCTCCATATCTCTTCACTATGGAGGATGGCCTTAATTCAGTATAATATGTATAAAACGCAGAATTATTTCCTTTATATTATCTCGGTTATATCGTTAGGTATTGCTGGCTATCCCCGATTTCTTAATGGGATTTAGCCATAGTTAGTGAATTAATCGTTATCTCACTAACTATCTTCACTATACTTTATACACTTTGGAAGTCGACAAATGATAAGAATAGGTAAAAAAACCGCCGCCAACTCCATTTTTATGGAATTAACAGCGGTTTTTCATTTACGCTAGTACTAGTTTTTCAAGATCCATTGGCGCAATATATGTACCGTCTTTGTAGACGCGCATATTACCGCCAGAAATTTCGTCGATCAGCATGATGTTGCCTGTTTCGCTGTCGCGTCCAAATTCGAGTTTAATATCATACAAGTCAAGACCTTTTGCTGCAAGTTCGGCTTTAACTACGCCTGAAATTTCTTTCGTCAACGCTTCAAGTGTATCGTATTCATCTGTCGTCAATAGACCAAGTTGCGCAAGTCCATCCTTGTTAATCGGCGGATCTAGGCGATCATCATCTTTGAGCGTGACTTCTACGAAGGAATCCAAAGGTTGTCCTTCTTCACAATATGCGCCGTATCTGCGCAAGAAACTTCCGACTGCACGGTATCTGCAAATCACTTCAAGGCCTTTGCCGAACACCTTCGCGGATCGTACTGTCATCGTTACTTCATCAATATCAGCATCTACATAATGCGTTGGAATATCTTTATGAGCAATTTTCTCAAAGAAAAACTTTGTCATCCGCAGTCCAGATTTCCCTGCACCTTCAATCGATAAGCCTACCGTGTTAGCTCCAGGATCGAAAACCCCGTCTTCCCCGGTTACATCATCTTTAAATTTCAGCAGTACATTGCTGTCGTCCAGTTTATATACATCTTTCGTCTTTCCTTTATATATGAGTTCCATGTTTATGTTCCCTTCTATAGTAGGATGAACGTTCACCTTTAGTATAAGTGAGAATCGTCATAAGAAAAAGAGTTATTCTTAAATATCGGATAATGTTCTTCCTGTCACGACAAAACTGTACGATAGCGGACAAATTCTACGACAGCCGAGCAGAACTATACGACAGCGAACATACTATTCTCTCCTGCTACAACTTACCTGCCCATTTTCCGAAATTCCCACTCGTCTACCTGCATACAATTGTTGTATACTTATTGTAGTAAATCTATGTTTAATCGAAAGTGAGTGGAACTTCATGGGCCGTAAATGGAACAATATCAAAGAGAAAAAAGCGTCAAGGGATGCGGACACGAGTCGCATTTATGCAAAATTCGGACGTGAAATTTATGTAGTAGCGAAGCAAGGCGAGCCAGATCCTGAATTGAATCAAGCGCTAAAATTTGTCGTAGAACGCGCAAAAACATACAGTGTACCAAAAGCGATTATTGACCGGGCAATTGAAAAAGCAAAAGGCGGTTCAGAAGAAAACTTTACCGAGCTTCGCTATGAAGGTTTCGGACCAAATGGCTCGATGGTTATTGTCGATACACTGACAAATAACGTCAATCGTACAGCATCAGAAGTACGTGCTGCATTCGGTAAAAATGGTGGTAATATGGGCGTCAGCGGGTCCGTTTCTTATATGTTCGATGCGACTGCAGTTATCGGAATTGAAGGTATGTCTGCCGACGACGTTCTCGAACTGCTAATGGATGCAGACGTCGAAGTGCGTGATATTCTTGATGAAGAGGAATCGGTCATCATCTACGCTGAACCAGACCAGTTCCATGCTGTTCAGGAAGTTTTAAAAAGTGCCGGCATTACAGAATTTAACGTTGCTGAAATAACGATGCTTGCACAAAACGACTTGACTCTTTCACCAGAAGCGCAAGCGCAATTCGAAAAAATGATTGATGTACTGGATGATTTGGAAGATGTGCAACAAGTGCACCACAACGTCCACTTAGACGACTAAGCGCAACTGTTCATCCTTTCATTCATTCCGTTGACATGCTATGCTACTAGTAGATTGACAATTCCATAATATATTCGACCATTAGGGGAATCCTTTTAAAGGACTGAGAAACGAGTTCCACTCCGCTACCCTTATCACCTGAACAGGTTTGTACCTGCGTAGGGAAGTGGCGCGTCTTCCTATCAGTGCATTCTAATGCCATCGACAGACCACTTTCCGTACTTGGAGAGTGGTCTTTTTATATTGATAAGGAGGAGTTTTATGAAGATAATTGCCGTGACTGATGACAAATTGGAAACTAATCAATTGCTTGATACCCTATTAACAATCGAAGCTTCCATCGATGCAGTCATTTTACGTGAAAAGTCTAAAACAGATTCAGAAGTAATAACGTTTATAGAACAATTAATCGAAGCCGGCTTTGATTCAACCAAAGTAATTGTCCATCGGCGAATTAATGTCGCTTCGATTACAGGGATAAAAAAAGTTCAACTTCCTGGATATGACGTACCGCTAGCGCTACTCAGAAAACAATTTCCTGCTATCTCATTTGGCAGATCTGTTCACTCAATTGAAGAAGCAGAAGCTGCATATAAAGCAGGTGCAGACTGGGTTCTCTATGGCCATATATTTGCAACAAATTCAAAAGAGGGTTTGCCCCCCCGCGGAACCGATGAGCTTTTTCAAATCGTTGAATCGCTCCCCATTCCCGTTTATGCGATCGGCGGCATTCAACCGCACCACCTTCCGCAATTAAACCAAGGCGGAGTTGCAGGCGTTGCGGTGATGTCATCCATTTTCGGCAGCGACCATCCTAAAATTGCAGCCACCACCTATAAGGATGCCAACCATGTCACAACCAGTTGACGTTGTGGTTATTGGCGGCGGGATTATCGGTTGTAGCACTGCTTATTATTTAGCACAAGCGGGTTTGTCCGTTCACCTTGTTGAACGCGATAAAATCGCTCAAGGTACTACTCGGGCGGCTGGCGGTATGCTCGGAGCGCATTCTGAATACTTGAATGACACCTTTTATTCGTTCGCGAAAGAAAGCCAGGCGCTTTATACAGAATTCCAACGGGTTGCAGGGGCCGACATCGGCTATACAACCGGCGGTATTGTCCAATTCGCTTGTTCCGAAGAAGAACGAATTGCCCTCTCCCGTTGGAATAACGCGGTTTATCTTTCAACTGAACAAGTTCGCGAACGAATTCCGCATGTTGCCCCACCTGCTTTTGGGGCGTATCTTTTTGAAGCAGACGTCCATGTTCATCCCGAAAAGACTTGTCTGGCATTTTGCGAAGCGGCTAAAAGGTTGGGTGCTGCTGTATCAGAACAGGCTTCAGTCGATGAAATCACAACGTTGTATGACGGCTATCAGATACGCATTGGGGCGTCCGTTATCACCGCAAAACACGTAGTCATTACAGGTGGCGTAGCGAGTGCCAAGCTTGTGCCAGGGCTTCAAATGACGGCGGTGAAAGGCCAATGTGTGCAACTCAATGCGATGGGCATGCAATTACCTTATACACTTTTCCATAAAGGCTGTTACATCATTCCTCGCCCTGGCGGAACGCTCGTCATCGGGGCTACGATGGAACAGGGGCTTACAGATTTACAGATTACAGATGCTGGTAGTTTGGCGTTGAATGCGATTGCGGAACGTTTTATTCCTGGTCTTTCCCATCTTCCTGTTATGAACAGATGGGCAGGCCTGCGTCCGAAGACGGTTGATGATTTGCCGTATATCGGTCGGATTCCAGGGAAAGAGAATATGTATATTGCAGCTGGTCATTTCAGGAACGGGATTTTATTGGCACCCGCAACAGCCTGCCTGATTCGAGATTTAATTACTGGAAATGAATTGAATACAGAGCGGATTGAGTCATTTGATCCGAAAAGGGGGATTTTTCATGAAGCGAACAATCGAACTGAATGGCAATCGGTATGACATGCCCGCAGAAGTTGAAAATGTACAGGAACTGCTTGCGCATCTTCAACTCGCGGAACGCATCGTCATCGTGGAAATGAACAGAGATATTCTTGCGAAAGACGCCTATGACTTGCCCATCAATGACCGCGACCAAATAGAAATCATTCACTTTGTAGGAGGAGGATAATCATGCTGACAATTGGCAATAAAACATTCAATTCAAGACTATTACTTGGAACAGGAAAATACCCATCATTTGATGTGCAAAAAGAGGCGGTGCGAGTATCAGAGTCAGAAATTCTAACGTTTGCAGTAAGACGTATGAATATCTTCGAGCCATCACAACCAAATTTCCTTGAACAACTTGATTTATCAAAATACACGCTACTGCCAAATACAGCGGGAGCGAAAACAGCTGAAGAAGCGGTACGCATCGCGAAACTGGCGAAAGCATCAGGGCTTTGCGACATGATAAAAGTTGAAATCATCGGCTGTGACCGATCATTACTCCCCGATCCAGTAGAAACACTTCGCGCAACAGAAATGCTGTTGGATGAAGGGTTCATCGTCCTTCCTTATACGTCGGATGATGTTGTGCTCGCGCGCAGATTATGCGAAATGGGCGTTCATGCTATCATGCCAGGCGCTTCCCCAATTGGATCAGGGCGCGGTATTTTGAACCCACTCAACTTGTCGTTCATCATTGAACAATCCACTGTACCGGTTATTATCGATGCAGGAATCGGGTCGCCGAAAGATGCAGCTTATGCGATGGAGCTTGGCGCGGACGGTGTTTTATTGAACACAGCGGTATCAGAAGCTGGAGATCCGATTAAAATGGCTCTTGCCATGAAACTCGCGATTGAAGCGGGAAGACTCGGCTATGAAGCAGGCCGGATGCCGGAACGCGATTACGCAGTTGCAAGTAGCCCACTGGAAGGACTTGTAACAAATTGAATGAAAAATATTCACGTCAGGCATTATTCGCTCCGATTGGCGATATCGGCCAAAAAAAGATTCGTAAGGCCAGCATTTTCATATTAGGTGCCGGCGCGCTTGGCTCGTCCGGTGCCGAAATGCTCGTCCGTGCAGGGGTTCGGCGCGTAACGATTGTCGATCGGGACATTATCGAGTGGACCAATCTGCATCGCCAGCAACTGTATACGGAGCAAGACGTGATCGATCAATTGCCGAAAGCAGTTGCGGCGGAGAAACGATTGACTGCGATTAATAGTGATGTCAGTGTAAAAGGAATCGTTGTCGATGTGACGCCGCAAAACGTCCTCGGTTTAATGACCGAACATGATTTAGTGTTAGATGCAACAGACAATATTGAAACACGGCTGCTAGCGAACGATGCAGCACTGAAACTTGGCATTCCCTTTTTCATGGGCGCATGTGTGGGCAGTTATGGACTGACGTTTCCGATTGGCATCCAAGACAATCAACCGTGTCTGCATTGCTTGCTGGAGACATTGCCGTCACAGACCCTGACCTGCGATACTGTCGGTGTCATTAGTCCGATTGTTGTTACTACAGCTGCCCGTCAAGTTGCTGACGTGTTGAAATATATAACGGGAACACCATTTGAACCAAAACTTGAATCTGCTGATTTATGGACAGGCGACCGCGCTTCAATTGGAGTTGCAAGCATGAAGAAAGTCGGTTGCCCAAGCTGTTCCGAAAATGCTGCATATCCGTTCCTTTCTGCCCGTGAGTCTATGAAAACAGCGGTGCTTTGTGGACGTGATACTGTACAACTATCTTGGCCTAAAAGTAGAAAGTTTGAGCTCCTCCCTTTTGCCGAATCAATTCGCGGAACTGTTTCTAACTTAATCCACAATCCGCATCTCGTCGCCTGTGAATACAGCGGTCACCGAATCGTACTATTCCGTGACGGTCGCATGCTTGTGCATGGAACGAAGGATGTTGTGACAGCGAAAAAAATTGCTGCCGGGTTGCTTGGGTGAAGGTTTGTCCGAATTATCTGCGGTCAGCAGTGAGCTAACTTCATCTTAGACAAGATATCGCTATATCGTTAGGAAGAAGAGAATCCAGATTACAAGGATTCTCTTTTCTCATTTTCATCAAGCACAACATAAATTCCCGCCTGCCGGAATTTCATCAAACGTTTAAGGGTACCATTTCGATATAAGGTTCGTTACAATGAGTGTGCTAACAAATTATTTTAGTTACATTCAAAACAACAGGAGGTTGTCATGTTCTTCTTAGAAGCAAAACGTATAATTGTCGTCATCTTTGGTTCCTTGTTACTTGCAATCTCGCTTAACTTCTTTTTGATCAACGCAAATGTCTATGCCAGCGGATTTGCAGGTGCCGCGCAACTTACATCTAGTGTATTTAAAGATTTCTTAGGCATTGAAGTTAGTACCGGTATTCTATTGTTAGTATTTAATATTCCGGTCTTTATATTAGGGTGGTACAAAGTAGGTAAAGGATTTACCATCTATAGCATCGTATCCGTTATCTTTGTTACGATTTTCTTAGAACTGTTACCCGTTCTATCTGTGTCAGACGATATTATTCTAAATGCAGTGTTTGGCGGTGTAATTGCGGGAGTGGGCGTTGGAATCTCGATGAAACTAGGGGCTTCTACTGGTGGAATGGATATTATCGCCATGGTCCTTTCACGCTTACAAGATAAGCCAATCGGAACCTATTTCTTACTGCTGAATGGTGTCATAATTGCCTTAGCAGGCTTTCTCTATGAACTAGAAAATGCGTTGTATACGATGTTAGCGTTGTATGTAACAACAGTTGTGATTGACGCACTCCATACGCGTCATGAAAAAGTAACCGCCATGATTGTTACACAAAAAGCAGATGAATTGCAGCAAGCGATTCATCAAAAAATGGTACGAGGCATAACGATTCTTCCCGCAAAAGGTGCGTATTCGAAAGAAGATAAACATATGCTTTATCTCGTCATCACTCGTTATGAATTATATGATTTGGAAAAAATAATTAGCGAAATAGATCCAAATGCGTTTACGAATATTGTTCAAACAGCTGGCGTTTACGGATTCTTTAGACGCGAAGGCGATTAAGTTAAATGAGTTCGTAAAGTATAAAAATGACTATACATCAATTGATGTATAGTCATTTTTATTACCATTCACCTACCGAAATTTTTCATGCTGTCCTGTAGCTGTGCAATCCGTTTCATGCCGTCTTCTCTTGTACGTTTGTTTTCATCTTCAATAGCTCTCGTTTCCTCGAGCCCTTTCACGATTGTGCTCCAACTCTCTTCAATCGTTTCAATTTTAATACTCGGACCACCCGCAGTACGAGCGATTTCTACACTTTGTCTAGCGATATTCTGCGAGTTCTTTAATAGCATTTCATTCGTCCTTTTATCAAGTTCATCCATAGAATCCGCTACAAGTTTTTGACGTTTCGCAGCAACTGCTTGGATAATACCGTTTTTAAATATTGGAATCGTGGTAATGAATGCCGAATTGATTTTCCCGATAAGTTTCGTGTTTCCCCGTTGCAGGACTCGGAGTTGGGGGGCTGTCTGCAATGCGACCATTCTCGCCATCTCAAGATCATACACCCGTTCTTCAAGTGACTGAATCGCATTACTCATAGTGTCCAATTCCATCTGCGCTAACTGATCGCCGCCTGCTGACCTTTGTTCAAGACCTGGAACGAGTGCCCGTAGCTCTTCCGCTTTTATCTGCCCCGCTACCACATACTTTTCAAGTGCCATGTAATAGTTATAGTTTTGGTCATACATTTCATCCATATTGGTCGTTGAACGAATCATTTCATCTTTATACTTTGAAATCTCAATGTGGATACCTTCAATTTCTTTGCCGAGTGTTTGGTATTTGCCGAACACTTTTTCAATTAACTTATCCCCACGTTTGAAAAATTTCCCCAAAAAACCTTTTGGTTCATCAAAGTCATTTTTATCGAATTTATCCATCGTTTTCCCAAGTTGTTTCAACATCTCGCCTGAATCAGTTACACTCGACGAACGCATGGAAGCCAATATGCGATCGGCAAAAGTGGAAATTTCAACGGCCGGTTCTTTGCCGAATTCCAATAATCCGGTCTGATTTCTAGTATCGATTGACCGGACTAAGTTTTGAACCTCTGGATCCTGCCGTAACTGTAAGCGTAGTGCTTCCGCTTTATTTTCCGTCAATACTTCCACTTCATAATTCTTCGTTTCTTCCATGACAATCAATCCCTTCCGTTAAAAAGTCGATTTAAAAAACCGCTTACAATTGATGCATCCTTTTTGTTCTCCTGAAAGGATAGATCGAACACCATGTCTTCCAACATATGATGATCAAAATACTCTTTCCCTATAAAGTGCTCCAAATCATTGTGACCGGGTGGATTGTATAAGACGATATCAAGTCCAATCTCATTCAACAGTAACAGCAATGCTGCATCCGCCCTAGACAAAATACCATTAATTTCATTGTTATATAAAATCACTTTTGGAATCTCTTGCGCATAGTCAAACGTCTGCAAAAGATTGATCAATTCTTCCGGTATGGAAGTTGCCTGTGTAAACAGGTAAAGAGAGACTTGTTCCGGCGTTTCCCCCGGTTGAGCCTTCATTTTTGAATTGGCGCAAATCCTTGAAATAGCTGCCGCGAGTCCTTTTTGAGCACCATCATGTAGTTGGCCGTACTGCCACCAGTTGCCTTGCATCATTTTTTCCGGTACTAAACGACCGTCTTTGCCAAGTGCATGTTGGTAATGATATTGGTTATTCGCTTTCGTTTCCTGCATGAAAGGGAATTTTTTCAGTACTAGACAATTCGGTTGGCTAGTGAGCCGATGCATTTTATCCCAATAGTCTTTTCGGTTGGTTGACACACCGGAGATTTTTGCAAATAATGCGGGTATCTTCACTTCTTCCTTATTAGCCGAGAAGCTCGGTCGAATAAACGCCTTTTCTTTCGCCAATAAAAAAATCTCGTCATATGTCGTTTTTAACGTAACTGCCACGGGGAGATGGTTGCGGAATTGCCATGGCTTATAATAAGCAGAACCTTCATGGTGAAGTACATGATCGATTTCTTTTGAAGCACGGTACGCGACTGTCCCTTGTCGTTTCGGCTCTTCTTGTGGGAAAGGTTGAATTTTCATCGTGGTCGGATATTCCGTCAAGAAGGACCATTTGCCGTCAGGATCAAGCTCTTTAAAATCGTCTTTTCCTTCCGGATGCAGAATAACAACATCCATTCCCAACAAGATGGTGTAGAACAGAAAATACATCTGACTTTTGTTCATATCGCCGTACCAGATGATGTGCGGGATATCCTTGTCAATCGGTGTTCCCTTCACCCATGGATCGATATGATTCCACGTCCATTTGATAATATCCAGAAAAACTCGTCGGAATTCCGGATGATGAAATGCACCTGCATGATTTTTCTTGAATAGTTCAAACACTTCAATGAGTGCTGAACGAATTAATCTATTAAAATCAGGGTCTTCTCCGTATTTCGGAAGCAACTGTGCACCCTCCAAAAAGGCAACAAAGCGATTAATCGATAGATTCGGTTGTTCTTGAATAAGATCATAAATACGCTGGATGGATTGAAAGCGTTCCGGCGGCATCGTTTTATCAAGAGTTTCAGATAATACATACACACCAGTGACCTGGCTGGCTGTGTATAATTCAATCATATATTCTGTTTCATCGAATCCTGATCCGACAATACGTGTAGCAATCTGACTGTATTGTATACGGTCTTCTCCCAATTGATAATCAGGGCGGGCGGCAATTGGTTTGCTGAGCTCGGTCGCCCAATTCAAGTAATCAATCTTCTTTAGTATCAGGTTCCTTATCATCTTCACTCCCCCCAATCACCTATTTTTATGCATCAATGGAAGGGGCGTAGTCCGATATCGTCAACGGATCCCAGGAATTAATTGGAGACGCTTCAAAAGAATCGTTTCAATGATTTCCTCCGATGCCAAAATCCCTGTTTTCTGTGTCAATCCTAGATGACCAAATTTAGCTGCCGCTTCCCCGTGCCGTGATATCAAACCGAACTCCGCCTGTTCAATCAAGCAGACATCTAGATTGGAATCGCCTGCCGTATAAACCGTTTGCTTTCCTTCTTTTTTTGCAACATAGTTCACCGCATCCCATTTATTGATAAATGATGGAATGAAGTAAACCTTCCTGCCTTGAACTGAAAAGGCCCAGCCACGCGCTGCCGCCCACTGTGAATAATACTTGATCCGTTCAGTTGATAGCGGTGGGTCGATTATCAGGTACACAAAAAATCGATCTACCACACGAATCGATTTCAACCAAGACGCATCCGCAGTCTCTTCTATTTCCCGCTTGACATCATCCACTGAAGCGGCACTTCCATCTATTTTAGTGCAGATATAGTCCTGCCAATGCGTATCAATATGTCCATCTTTCAGTACAACGCCGCCATTACAAGTAATTGCATATGTAGGACGAATTTCTTCATGAAATAGCGAGACTCGATTATACTGTTCAGTTGTTCTTGTTGTTACAGGAACAAACATCATCTCTTCAGACAGTTTGCGTAATAATGCAATCGCTTTTTTTGTCATGAATGAAATGTCTCTTCCATTATATACTTCAATAGTACGAACAGACACATTCAAGATTTCCTGGCCAAAGCGTCGATGGGAATAAATAAGTGTCCCGTCTAAATCACTTGCAAACATCATACTTTTTTCTCCAACGGTTTGATAAGTCCACAACAAGTATAAGTCATCTGTTCATAAACCTCCACAGGTATAGCTCTTTCCTTTGCCAGGTGAAAAATATGTTTAAGTCGTGGGTCGTTTAAATCTTTAACTAATATCTTCCATGGCAAACGCCGTAAAAGAACACGCGTCGTCTCTCCAACGCCTGGTTTGATGAGATTTATATTTTCAATTCCAAAATGTTCCTGAATCAATGCGATTGTTTTCATTCCCTGCCAGGTTGGAGTCATATCTGTTTTCTTTAAAGCTTCTTTCGCTGCTTCGATTAACGTCGCTGCCGCTTCAAATTCTGCCGTAATGACATCAATATGATGATTCGATACATCTTTATCCCGAAGCTCTAAATAGACTTTTGCTCCGTGGAAATCCGTCGATCCGATCCAGCGGCTGTTCAGAACCGTGCGGCTAACCAGGCCCGATACCGTTGAATTCAAGCAGGCGCTTGGGATCAAAAAGTCCTCTCGCGTCCCGTATAAGGAAGAACAATGCCCCGGATCCGCCAACACAACAAGTTCATCGTCCAGTATGATGCCATGTTTTTCTTTAAACAACTCCACAGACTTTGTCAGCTCTATAGATATCGCACCTTTTCCAGTCCAGCCGTCGACAAAAACAATGCGCTTATCAGGATGTTGACTCGTAATATACAGCATCGCATTTTCATCGATGCCACGTCCTCGAATGATTGACACGCTATAATGGGGTAAATTCGTTCCATATACCGCCTTAATATAACGTTTCATCAAGATACCAATCGGCGTCCCAGCTCTCGCAAGGGAAACAAGAACAAGATCCTTCCCTTTGTTCTCAATGAGGAGCTCCGAAACCGCGCCGACCGCTGTTGCTACTTTTCGCTTTGAAGTATGAAGGGACTCATAAAAAAGATTTAAATACGCTTCGGTCGGCTCGTACTCAATGGGAAGCATTTCTGAATAATGGGCGCCACCTTGTATAGCCTCTTCCCTTTCATTCAGACTTCTTTCAAGGCTCGCATCTGACAGATCTTTCAATAGAAAAACGACATCTTCAGATGAATAACTTCCTGTCAGCATTTGCGTCAGTTGTTGCATCTTCTACTCACACCTTTCAAGTGAAGTCTACAATATTGATTGCAGGTAATCCTTTGAACTGGCGTAATATCGGTTCAAGCCTGTTGTCATCTATTGGACGTTCAAAAAACAAAAAAACTTCATCGTATTCCATGTCGGATACATTATACGCATAATTCATAGTTGCTGGATCTTCGGGACTTTCGAAAGCCATTCTATTTTTTATCGGATAACTTTCCCGGTCTATTGGAAATATCGGACTTCTCGTCGTTGAATGATAAGATACACCCTCCCCCATGTAAACAGCCGTTTTCATTGGGATATGCATGAATTCGCCAGTACCTAAACATAATGTCCGTTTTCCTGTCCGATACTTCTGCAAATATTCTCCCACACGCTGACAATACGCCTCAACGTCTTGTTTATTGTCCGATGAGATGCCGAATCTTCCAGTCAAAGCCGAATAATTTGAACCATTATTAAATCCAGTAGAATCAATTGATGAATAGGTATAGTGAGGAAGAGGGATAGGCAATGACTTCAGATTGATTCTCTCATAACCTGGAACTTTAACAACCGATTCGCCACTAATAGTTGTACCTTCAGCTAGACCAGGTGTTCCTTCTACTTGAATCGTTCCCGTCAATAAAGCATACGTCGAGATACGTACATCATGCAATTTCTCAAATTCCCTCAATTGTTGCTGATCCTCTTCACTTCTCCAATCCAACAGGGATAAGATTGTATAATCCTTACGTGGAAAACGCTTCTGAATAGAAGCAATGATATTCAAAGCTGTCTTGCCAGTCGTAATTTCATCATCCACCAGACAAATCGAGTGGTCATTATTCAAATACTGTTCCGAGGCATAACAACGCTGATCTGTAGCGTGGGAATGCTCTTCTTCAAAGTAGAGCGTCACTTCTTCATCAGCAAGCATTTCTCTTGTTGAATGAATGTAAGTGGCATCCGAAAAACAATCAAAAACGCCATGACCAAGAGCCGTTGCCGTTTCTGCAAAACCAATGAACACAACCGGCTCATCAAGTTGACAGCGCAGCTGTTGTACAATCGAATACGCTGTCTGCAAGTTCTTCGGAGAACCATCTTTAACCGCTTCGATGAGCTGTTCTTTTCCGGGCATTTGTTTCGTTGTTTTGCCTTCATAATAAATAGAGGCCAGCAATGCCGATGCAATCATGGGCACTTCGGGCGGTACAGGGATATGCTTCCCAAGCACTTTACTAACGAATAAAAAAGAACGTTTTTTGTTAATCCGTGCGGCCATCTCATATAAGGTTTCAACTGAAAGCTCGTATGGATTTTGTTCAATTTGTACATGTACTTGCATAGACTCGCAAACTTCATGCGTGTACTTACTCGGATAACAAATCGATGAATGTGATGTTTTCATTGTACACCCCGTATATATCAGACTTAATTAGTACTTTTTGCGCCCAGTATAAATGGGGCTTAATCTCATTCATCTTGTTCATAAATTCACTTTTGAACACGCCTTTTTCACCTGTAGCTTGTTGGAAGATACTAAGCGCGTCCACATATTCTTCCTTCGTGACGACGTGCAATGATTGGACAGGCAAAAGGTGAGACGGATGAATGATTGTTTTCCCAACTAATCCATTCGCTCTATCCAGCAACGTTTCCTGAATTAGCCCGTCAAAATCTTTCCGAATCAATTCTTTTCTAAGAAGAAGACCCACTGAACCTGAACTTTCTTGAAATGGCGTCTCACGCAGTTGTGGTTTTAAGATACGACCGTTTGATGAAAAATGTTCCCACACTGGGCCCGATATTACGAAACCATCATGTTGCCTGGCAAATATATTGACGACATCCGTAATTAGCTCATTAACAATAGATATCTCATAGACAGTGGTCTCGCTATCCCTCCTCAACCCGTACAGCCCACATAAATCGGTGGCACCAATCCGGATATTCAGAATGAAGTCAGCATATCGATCGACTATCTCCTTTAAATGAAGCAACTCTGCTAAGCGACGCTCCTTGTACAGCACATTCGGCGATTCAAGAATCGGCATACCATATAACACCGTGTTCGCTTGCTCATTCAACTGTCGCAGACCCGATAAGTAGTCCTCCGCATTATCCGATGCAAACTTAGGAAACACAAAGCCTACGAGGTTCTTCAACGAATCACCGAGCCGCTCCCCTATGTCCAGCATCTGTTGCGCACTTCTTACCCGAACAAAAATAAGTGGAGTCGTTTCTTCCGTAAGTCGACCATCCTGAACTGCAGCACTAATTTGTTGCATATGCGTAATCAGTTTATTTTCTGCACGTTCGACTTCATGATCCCCTATTGCGTCTTCAAGACAAATGGCTACTGTGACAAGCTCCTTAAATTTGTTGGTAATAATGAGATGGGCTATATCCTCTCGCGTTGCTGGCATATACAATAAAGCACCCAGACTGTATGACAGCCGTTGTTTATCGGTATGCTTCGTAACCGTCACCGGTTTCCGATAAAATAAATCTTCTATGCCTATAGCGGTTACGTCATTAAAATACTTCAATCTGTGCACCAACCTTATTTATTATTCGATTTAGGGTAAAAGAAAAAAGAAGGGGCTAGCCTTCTTTCGTCTTTGTATTAAGCCATTTTCTTTTTATTCATGTTGTGAACGACGAATGTAGCAAGGAACGTAATGACTAGAATAGCAAAGAATGCATAGTGGGAAATTTCAATATGAGCAACGCTCAATCCCATCTTAATTGCTATTAACATGATCAGCACATATGCTGTCGTTTCAAGTTCTGGCACTCTGTCAATTAACTTCAAAAATACACCGGCAATTCCACGCATCATCAAGATACCGAACATTCCTCCAAGAAGAAGTACCCATATCTCTTCACTGACACCGAAAGCTGCAAGGACACTATCTACCGAAAAGGCGATATCCATAATCTCGACAGCAGCGATTGTTCCCCAGAATGTACCGAAAAGACGGATTAGAATACCATTTGTATTCATCCCAGCAATTTCTTCTTCACTACCCGAGTTTTTCGACTTGTCGATAAAGTATTTAATCGCTAACCACGCGAGATAAGCCGCACCTAATACTTTGACCCACCACAATTTAATGAGGAAAACACCAATCCCAATTGCGATGAAGCGGAAGATATAAGCGCCAAGAAGCCCATAAAATAAAGCTTTTTTACGTTGTTTTTCTGGTAAATGTTTAACCATTACCGCCAAAACGAGTGCATTATCAGCCGATAACAGTCCCTCAAGTATGACAAGAGTACCGATTAAACCCCAACTGACAGGATCCGTTAATACTTGTACCCACATATCCCAGTCGAAAAAGGCGGCATATGTATCAATCATTCCATTAAGTATATCCATTAGTTCCTCCTGATACTAAAATAATAAAAGACTTCAGCCCTTTATCAGTCCATAAATTTATACATCTAACCCATAATTCTTGCAAAGCGCACCTAGACCTCCGGAGAATCCGCTACCGATTGCATTGAATTTCCAATCGTTACCGTGCCTATACAGTTCACAAAAAACAACAGCCGTTTCAATAGAGAAATCTTCTCCCAAATCGAAACGTAGCAACTCTTCTCCGGTTGCTTCATCCGATAATCGGACAAAGGCATTTGACACCTGACCAAAATTTTGACTTCGTGCTTCTGCATCGTGAATCGTAACCGTAATACCAATGCGGTCAACGTACACAGGAATTTTGGGAAAGTCAACGATTACCTGCTCGTCATCCCCATCTCCCTCACCCGTCCGGTTATCGCCCGTATGTTGAAGAGCGCCACTCGGGTGTTTAAGATTATTATAGAAAATAAAGTCATGATCATTTTGGCAACGATTGCTTGCATCCACTAGAAACGCTGATGCATCAAGGTCAAACTCTTTTCCGCCAGAATATTTATTGGTATCCCAACCGAGTCCGATAACACCTCGCACAAGACCAGGGTTGGTCTTCGTCAAATCGATTTTTTGCCCTTTTGATAAAGTAATCGCCATCTGAATCACTCCTGTTTATCATGATTAAAACGTTGAATTTACATAATTATACAAGTTGAATAGGTGATTCCATTGAATACCGCTTCGGCGCTTAGGGGATGCCTCCCGTCGTAAGCCAGGTAGCTTCGCTACCTGGCTTACGACTTCGGTTCCCCCTGAAAGGCGCCTACGCTGGATTCAGACATATGAACCCCAGTGGAATAAACTGGAGTCTAATCATTTAATTAAGCCTGTAGACCATAGTCCTTTACAAGTGAAGCAAGGCCGCCTTGGTAACCGCTACCAATTGCATTGAACTTCCACTCGCTACCGTGTCTGTACAGTTCCCCTACAACAACAGCCGTTTCAATAGAGAAATCTTCGCCAAGGTCATAACGGATTAACTCTTCGCCAGTTGCATCGTTGACGATTCGTACAAAGCTATTCGAAACTTGCCCGAAGTTCTGGCTGCGTTGCTCTGCGTCATGAATTGTAATCGCGAACGCAATTCTTTCAACAGTAGCTGGTACATTTGAAAGGGATACTTTGACTTGCTCATCGTCTCCGTCGCCATCACCAGTCAAGTTATCACCAGTATGAACAACAGAACCATTTCCACCCTCAAGGTTATTGAAGAAGACGAAATCTTTTTCGTTGTCACAAACACCCGCTGCATTTAATAGGAATATAGACGAATCTAAATCGAAATCTTTTCCACCGTCATATTTATTTGTATCCCAGCCAACACCAACCGTAATATTCGTTAATCCCGGGTTACTTTTCGTCAAATCTACTTTTTGTCCTTTACTCAATGAAATAGCCATTTATGTCATCCTCTTTTCTGTTTTTTATAGTTTATGAATACCTTTTAACCATATCTCCAAGACCCGCATCTGATGAGCCTGATCCAACCGCACCAAATTTCCATTCACTGCCGTGGCGATAAATTTCGCCTATCGTTAAGCTAGTTGAACCTGCATAACTTTCGGTCAGGTTGAATTTCAATAATTCCTCATTGTTCGCTGAATTCATGACGCGGATAAACGCATTTTGCACTTGACCGAAGTCTTGCTTACGTTTTACACAATCGTAAATATTAACAACAAACACAAGTTTGTTAACGTTAGCGGGTACCTTCTTCAAGTCAACAATCACTTGCTCATCATCCCCGTCGCCTGCTCCTGTAGTATTATCGCCTGTGTGCGTTACGCTACCACATTTACTTTTCAAGTTGCCAAAGTAAACCAAGTTGTCATTGCTCGCAAATTTATCGTCTTGAAGCATGATAACAGAAGCGTCGATGTCCATATTGGAACCACCGCTAGCACCGCCACCACCAAAAAGTCCGCCGAGTAATCCACCAGCTTTTTTCTGACTTTGAATTGGATCCCATCCTAGTCCTACAATAATCTTCTCAAGACCTGGATGACCTTTTGTTAAATCGATTTTTTGACCCTTTTGTAAACTAATCGCCAAACTAATCACTCCTTTACATTTTAATAAAAATTTTTATCTTTTCACAAAAAACACCATCGTTATATATTTTACTACATCTGATACCGAACTACCAAAATGAAGATCACCTTTCACGACTTATGTAGTCGTCATTGGACAATGACTAGTAAAACCTCAAAGACGACCCGACAAACCATCCAAATACCTCGGATTCCCAAATGCTTTTGTTACCAGCAATACTATATAGTCCGGATATTATGCTAAAATGACCACTTTCCAGTTCATCACAATCATCTCTTGTTACTTGTACGGACGAACATGCCAAATGGTTTCAAAAAAAATAAATCCACAAGTACTTGGGTTTCCTACATCTTCACTTCACTACTCATTTCAAACACATCAAAGACATTTTCTTTGAAAATGAGTGACATGATTTTTCCTTCTTTTTCGTAGAAGTGGATATTCCCTTTTCGTTCATCTTCAAGTTCCATCCATCCCCATTTCTTTATTTCATCCAAGTAATGCTCCGGCGGTTCACCCTGCTCCCCACCAATATCGTTTAACTTGTACTTTGCAGATTTCGCAATTTCCGTCGTACACGCTTCTGGCTTTAGTTCGCTCGCATTTTTCGGAACCGGGAACCCGTGATTGATAACCGCCATGCGATAGCCCTCTTCTGCGCTATACACATTCGAACAGCCCGCCATCATACCGACAATGAAAAGAAGTGTGAGGATCCGTTTCATAGCGTCATCTCTCCTTACAGAAAATTCACAACATATTACTTCAATTTTACTAGATGTATAGAGGCTTGTCACGGGACGTATTTGTGACAAAGTGGGTGGTAGAATCCACACTAACGAGAAAGCTTAAATGACTTTAATCAATCATTAAATAGTCATTGATAGTCGAATCATATCCCTGCACCGGATGCCATTTTCAAAGATTTCTTCCTCGTAGTGATCAACGAAGAAATCTTTTATTACACCATCTATACGAAACCCGCATTTCTGATAAAAAACCAATTGACCCATGCTGGAATTTCCCGTCCCAACTTCAAGCCGCTTGCAGCCTAACACCTTTGCGGTCTGTATTGCATCACCCATTAACTTCTTCCCAATCCCGCGACCATGTATACGCTCATCTACAGCTATATTTATAATCTCCATAGTTGTAACACCTAACTTGACAAGCACGTAGACACCTACGATTTCACCTTCTTCTTCAGCAATACCGCACTCCCCACTGGCTATATACTGCTCTACCAGTTCCCGCGACGGGTCGGCAAGAAGCAAGAGTTCAAAAGGTGGGGTTTCATGTTGTAGCAATTTCCTGATTTTCATTTATACACCTTCCTTGCGCTTCACACATAATTTTTTCATACGTTGCATGCCAAACTGCATAGTATTTGAAGACTTCTTCGTATGAGATAAAAGTTCTTCTACTTGATTCATAACCCGCTTCAAAAGGATGTAATTCCGTTATATCCATTTTGTAAAAAACTTGATAACCTATTTTCGGATAAGGACTTTGTTCATTCCACAACGGATTTTCATTATGGTCGATTTCAATTGAACCGAGGAGTACGCAATCTCCCGTTACATAGCCTTCTTCCATCGCCTCACGTCTAAAGCACACCTCCGCAGTTTCACCGACTTCAATATGACCGCCTGGAAAATCCCAACCCCGATCATCCAAATCAACCATTAACAGTTTCCCATCCTTAAAACAGAAGCCATGGACACTCGTGATCAAATCCCTTTCCGGCAAGAGACCACTTTCCCATATCAGCTTCAGCTTATGGCCTCCCCAATCTACATATGTACTTGTCATATACGATTTCGTTTCCCCATTGAATACCCTTCAAATAGCCTGCCACCATATGGTTTCAACACTTCCTCTGCAAGGTCGATAATTGCAGTTTTATTGCCTGTTTTATAAAATGCATCGAATGCTTGTACAAACGTCCGCGCAAAGTTCTCATCGAATTGATTTAAAGCACGCACAATCCATTTTGAAGCACCGATCCATTGAACATTTGTCCGCAAGACGAATTCATGAATTGCATCGGCAAGTGCATTCGCTATGAATAGTTCTTCCGCATGGTTTGTTGAACCAACCAAATCATCGAGGGCATCTGTCATCATATACCGTTTCGTTTCTATCGTTTCCATTGACCATACTGCCGGGCCTTTTTTCAATAACTCATTGGCTTCTTCTTTTATTGTTATCACGATGCCTAAATCAATTATTACGATCCCTTCGGAAACCATTCGCGGCAATGAAGGACGAGCCCTTTCACAGTCTTCCTTAAAAAACATCTTGTAAGACGTAAAGTTATGGACGAACACTTCGATTGGCCAACCATACTCAATAAACGATTCACGATACGCCGTTTCTATCTTTTGATCAAAAACAACGATATCCAAATCAGAAGTTGCTGTTTCTTCGCCCCTGACAACACTCCCCGCAAGCAATGCAGCTTGGCAATCTGGGAATTTTTCTGCTATAAACCTTTTCGCGGCTTCGACCGGCTGTAATTTGCTGTTGTTCATATACTCACCTTTCTCCTAACAATTTCAAGATCTATATAAGGAATACACTTTTTCTGCAATCTTAATCGGGTGGACAACTAGCGATAACAGGTTTTCTAATTCAATCCACGTCGGCTCATAGGTACCCTATTTCTCATACATCCACTCCTGTTTTAGAAACATGCTCAATTAACCAACAATCCCGGTATTCCCCTTCATGCAACTCATTTTCCGGAAGCAATTTCACCTTTTTAAACCCACACTTTTCATAACAGCAAATGGCACGTTCATTCCACGTTTGCGGATCCATCACAATCCGGTCCGCGCCTTTTTCTTCAATTAAATAGGCCACCATTGCACGGACAAGCTGCGTTCCTACACCATGATTCCAATAAATCGATTCTCCAATGAACTGATCCATGCCATAGATTATTTCTGACGAATCACCATAGCCGTAGGTCCGTCTTTCATCCTCATCGACTTCATAAAACTGAATATAGCCGATTGAAACCTCCTCGAATTCTATTATGCAGCGCGTAGTGTCAGCTTCTGCCTCGAAAAACTTCTGTTCCACTTTCTCCACATCAAACAAATTATCTCGCCCTTCGTAATACTGAAGAATTTCCGGATCTGAAAGCCATTTGGAGAGGAGGTATTTGTCGCTACATTTCAATTCACGTACAAGCAGTTTCCCTATGTGAATTAACATCTAATTCACCCTTTCTTCCAAATTCAGTGCCATCTTCTAGCTCCGTTTCCGTCCTCAAAAACCATGTATTTCCGAGTCCAAGCTCAACGTATTTCATCATTTGTCTAACTCTCGCCGACTTAAAACTTCGTCAACAAAACCCTTTTTTCCGTCTGTATAGGAACGTTCATTAGTAGGAAATGCTTCCGCTAATTCTATCTTCAGTGCTTCATAGTCATTAGCAACTTCAGGATGTTCATTTAAATAATCTCGGAAAAATATGTGTTTTTGCCACCAGTCCCTGCCATATTCTACAACATGAAGGACATGTGTCTTCGTTAAGTTCTCCAAATTCGAGAACTTAGCAAACACTTCTTTCCCTTCGATTTGGACACGGCCTAAATGATAGATTCCCACCTCTTTCAGCTTATGCTTATCAAATTTCTGCACATCATCCATCGACGTAACGCCCACGAGTATATCAAGAAGCGGCTTGGCGGCGATTCCGTCAATTGCCGTGCTCCCCATATGTTGGATATCGACTACATGCTCACCTACCAGCGAGTTCAATAGATCTTTTTCCACCCTAAAAAGTTCTTTCCAGTTATTCGCGTGCCCCACTAATTCCACTACGTTTCTATTTAAACCTAACATCACATACCTTCTCCCCATTCAAGATTTCACTTGTGGAATCAAGCCAATTGCCCCTCATCACTTTTCATATGTCAAAAACGGCTCATACATGGTTTTCCGTAATAAATTCGTTAAGAATGAGCTCGCCATTTAGGTTGTACGATGCGCAACTTGCCATACCTTTTCAATTGCAATGAATTCAATTGCGTCATCCCCTCTCCTACTTATTCTCTTCTATAACAGCTTTATCCTTCGAATTTATTGAAAAATCAAATGCATTTCATATGCTGTTTTCTACAAGTCACCTGTCTATTGGTGTGACTCACAGGAATACTAAAGACAGCGAAGTCGATACGACATACACTTTGGTTACAAAGAACTTTTAGATGGAGGGATTGCAATGAATATCGTCAACGTTAGCAACTTGAAAAAGTCTTACGGAACAAACGTCGTTTTAAAAGGATTGGATTTTCAAGCACAAGAAGGAGAAGTAATTGGGGTCATCGGAAAAAACGGAGCAGGAAAATCTACATTCCTTGAAATTATTATGACCATTAAACAGTATGACACCGGAACAGTCTTTGTTTTCGATGAAGATATTAAGGCACTTTCTACAAACCGGATGGAACAAGTTCGACAACAAATTTCCGTCGTCCTGCAGCCTACACAGTTCTATCAGACGCTGAAAGTGCAAGAGTTACTAAGGTTATTTAAAGCCTATTACAAATCGCCAATTGACATTGAAACAATCATCGCTGATTTTAAATTACAACCGCATCGAAAAAAATATTTTGATAAACTTTCTGGTGGATGGAAACAGATTGTAAGCTTGGCCATCGCCTTTTTATCACAACCGAAACTTCTAATTTTAGATGAACCAACAACTGGCCTAGATCCGCATATGCGCAATATTCTTTGGACGTACATTACAGAATACAACGAGCGTACAGGCGGCACGGTCATTCTGACAACACATAATATGGATGAAATCGAATTGTACTGCGACAAGGTAATGCTTATAGATAATGGCTTGAATGAAGTCTTCGATACCACGGAAGCTATTTTGGCATCAGGCTATAAATCCATCAATGAATTTTATCTTGAGAAAGTATCCATATAAGGAGGAGAAAATATGTTAGCGACACAGTTAAAATACGACTTACTCATGTTTTCAAGGGAATTATTTTACTTAGTTTTCACGATTGTCGTACCGCCTGTTACGTACATTTTCATGGGGCAATTGTTCGGAGATCAGACCTACGCGGGTAACTTAAGTTATGCACAAACCTACACACCTTCGTTTATTTTACTGATCACTTTCTCCACTGTATTTTTTGCTTTCGGCTTTGACCAAGTGACGCATCGTACAACGGGTGTCGAAAAGCGGATTAGCCTTTCGCCTGTATCTAAAAATACGCTTCTGCTATCAAGTATTATCCGCTCCGTCATAATTACTAGTCTCGGCTATTTTTTCGTTTATATGATTGGCGTGCTTGTGTATGACTTACATTTTCACGTATTAAATTTCGTTACGACCTACGGATTTTTCATCGTACTTAATATAGTTCTACTCATCATCGCTTCCGCTATCTACTCGTTTTTCAACGAGGTGAAAAGTGCTTTAGTGTTCTCCATCGTCATTTTCCAGGTCGTAATCTTTACAGGAGGCTTTGCATTTCCAATCAATATGATGCCGAAATTCATACAAGTTATCGCCGATCTTAATCCACTCTATCATATGAATAATTTGTTCATTGCCGTTTGGAATGAACAGCTAACTTTTTCCAATAGCACGCTTATTTCCATAGGCTATATTTGTTGTTTAGTAATTACGGCGTTGCTCGTTCTCCGCATTTCAAATATAAGACGCATTTGACAGACTACCAGGCAATGGTAAATTTAAGGTATATACTATTGCCGATAGGGGTGTCTTGGAATGAAAGTATCTTTGAACATTGATCGTGATTATGAAGAAACAAAAGTGACAATCGAATGCCCGGAATTGAATGATTCCGTACAAGAAATTCTTGATTTTATCAAAGGGCAAGATACAGCGTTCCTCGTCGGAAAAGATGGCGACATGCAACATATTCTAAAACCGACAGATATCCACTACTTTCATACAGAAAAGGATGGCGTTGTCGCTGTAACAGCAGATGGTTCGTATAAACTAAAAGAAAAGCTATACGAACTTGAAAAGATTCTTCCGTCAAATAAATTCATTCGACTCTCCAAATCTGTCATTGCCAATCTTCATGAAATGAGTCGCTTTGAAGCGTCATTTAACGGAACTTTATGTGTATATTTCAAATCAGGTGCAAAGGAATATGTTTCCCGGACATACGTCAATTCCATTAAAGAATCCTTAAAGATGAACAGGAGGAAAAACGAATGAAAACCTTTTTATTTAGAAGCATCATTGGTCTTTTCTTCGGTGCATTTATTGCAGTGATCCTAACTAATTCAGTTGTACTGTTTAGTGGTAGAGAGTTGTTAAATGGACAATTGTTCTTGAAAAATTCGCTTGGATCCATCTTCTGCGGCTGGTTTTTCACAGTCACGCCACTCTTTTTTGAAAATGTGTCTTTACGTCTATCACAACAAACCGCACTGCATTTCGTTTCAGTGGTAATTCTGTATTTCATTCTTGCGTTTGGTATCGGATGGGTTCCGTTTACAATGAAAAGCTTTTTACTCGCATTAGGATTATTCATTGTTTGCTATTCTGTATTTTGGACTTCTTTTTATCTTTATTTCAGAAAGCAAGCGAAGAAATTAAATGCGGAACTGGACGGGCTTTGATTTATTACTATTCATCACTATTATTTGTGTTATGACCGTCGCAGAAAAAACCGAGACCTCTTTGTTGCGAGGGCACTGAAAAAGTTCTTTTTTATAGTTAGGACTAGTTGATTGTAGTGGAGAGCGGCGACTCCAGCGGGAACAGCGCGAGCTGAAGACCCCGCTGGAAAAGCCGTCACGAAGAACGGCTTTTGCGATCACAAGCGTAGCTTTGGGAGCACGGGGCAAGAATGCCTTAATTTCTGCAAAGAACGCAGAAATACGGCAAATCGAACCCTTCGCTGTTCGATTGGCTGAAGCCGTGCCCGCGGAAAGCGTCCGCTCGGAACGGAAATCAACGGGATGGAAGGTAATCGGACTTTTTCAGCGGCTTCCTTTGTTGCCTGGCACGGTTTTTACATTATATTCTCAATAAGTCTGGTTACCATATACACGGCAATTCCCCATACGACTAAAGCAGAGACTTTGTTCAACATCGCCATCAGCCTGCCACTTGAATCTAGCTTCCCAAAATAGCGGCCGGCCGTTGCAAGCCCAATGAACCAAAGCCATGAAACGATGATCGTCGTCAGCGTAAATGCAATTCTTACGTCACCCGCGTAATTTAGCGAACTTGATCCGATAACCCCAATCGTATCGAGGATTGCATGAGGGTTCAATAAAGAAACCGAAGCTGCAAAAAGGATTTGCTTCTTTGGCGAAAATCTCACCCCATCCACATTTGTCAACATTGCATCACTTTTCCATAAAACAAAACCTATATAGAGTAGAAAGACAATGCCGGTACTGAAGATAATATTTTCCAACCAAGCAAAGGTTAGGACAAGGAGCGAGACGCCTGACACCGCTGCTATAATCAAAAGTGTGTCACAAATCCCAGCGGTCACAACAACCGGCAGGGCTCTCACGAATGTTGGCTGCAATGCCCCCTGATTAAAAACGAACACATTTTGGACACCTAATGGCACTATGAGTCCAAACGCAAGAATAATTCCATGTAAAATAGCCTCAGTCACAAGCCCACCCCTATTCAATCTCTATCTTAACTCTATTCTCGATTGCAAAGCTTTGTCCTCTTTTGTAAACCCAAAATAGCCGTACCGGATTATCTCCGGCACGGCTTCTATACACATAACTTATTTTATTTTCTGCACAATAACAACTTTCAAATAGTTGAATTCAGGGTAATCACGGTTTGTCC
>CAZWAW010000006.1:0-59821 GCA_964632025.1 uncultured Sporosarcina sp. | reverse complement strand
AGACTTCTTGTGCTTTGTGCTGATGTATTTTGTAGATACGTCCATTTTTCAAGAATTGTAGCTCTTGCACCATCGCCGTTGTGAATAAACCATCAAATGCCATTAGGATTCCTCTTTCAAATCGTTTTTCCCTATTTTAGCACTACAACACGCATATATGGTATAATATGAACAGATTGTTTCGTTCAATAACGATCGGAGCCGGCGTGATTATGCCGAAGCTCCATTGTAAAATTAGATTAGATAAGAAGAGGGATTGCATGTACAAACAACGTGGGCTGCTAATTGTTCTGTCTGGACCTTCCGGTGTAGGCAAAGGGACGGTTCGAAAAGAGCTTTTTACACAACCGGATACGAATTATGAATACTCGATTTCGATGACGACGAGAAGTCCGCGCGAAGGTGAAGTGGATGGCTCCGATTATTTTTTTAAATCGAGAGCTGAATTCGAACGGTTGGTTGAAGAAGATAGGCTTCTTGAATATGCCGAGTACGTAGGCAATTATTACGGTACTCCGCTTGATTATGTTAATGCAACACTTGACGCTGGTAGAGACGTATTCCTCGAAATTGAGGTTGTCGGAGCGGCACAAGTGCGCGCCAAAGTTCCAGACGGATTATTCATTTTTCTCGCACCGCCAAGTTTGTCGGAACTCGAAGACAGGCTTGTAGGAAGAGGTACTGAAGAAGCCGATGTCATTGCATCACGTATTTTGAAAGCGCGTGAAGAACTCGAAATGATGAACTTGTACGATTATGTCGTAGAAAACGACGAAGTGGCAAATGCATGCGATCGCATCAATGCCATTGTCACTGCTGAACATTGCCGCAGAGAACGTGTAGAAAAAATCTATCTAGGTATGCTGAAAGGGGAATAATCAATGTTAACTCCATCAATCGATTCTCTAAAAGAAAAAATCGACTCGAAATACACACTTGTGACACTCGCTTCAAAACGTGCACGTCAAATGCAAGAAGAAGGCACTAAGCTTCTTAATTCTTACGTCTCGAATAAGAATGTCGGTAAAGCACTTGAAGAAGTAGCTGCTGGCGTCCTTTCTAAAAAGAAAACGGACGATTCAATCGTCTATGAAGACGAAGTTTAATAGGACCCCATTTTGTGGAGCTTATTTTTAAATTTGATTATAAATAAATAAACGTGATACTCCCTTAGAAACGAGTTTTTCTTTGGGAGTTTGTCATTTTAGAAGGGATGAGATCATGTTGTTGACTAAAAAAATCCTCCTTTGTGTAACTGGCGGAATCGCGGTCTATAAAGCTGTTGCACTTGTAAGTAAGTTGTCACAGGCAGGAGCGGACGTAAAGGTCATTATGACAGAATCGGCAAAGGAATTTGTCACACCACTGACATTCCAGGCGATGTCACGAAACGATGTTTTTTTCGATACGTTCGATGAAAAAAATTCACGTGTGATTGCACATATTGATTTGGCAGATTGGGCTGATCTTGTCGTCGTTGCACCAGCTACAGCGAATGTAATTGGTAAACTCGCGAATGGTATTGCTGATGATATGGTAACGACCACACTTTTAGCTACTCAGGCCGAGGTCTGGATTGCCCCTGCAATGAATGTCCATATGTATGAAAATAAAGCAGTCATCCGAAATATTACTACGTTGCACGAAGATGGCTATAAATTCATCGAGCCCTCTGAAGGCTTTTTGGCATGCGGTTATGTAGGAAAAGGGCGACTGGAAGAACCCGAAAAGATTGTAGAACTGATAATAGAACGGTTCACAACGCCTGAATATCTTCCGCTTTTTGGAAAAAAAGTCGTGATCACGGCTGGTCCGACACGTGAACGGATTGATCCGGTCCGATACGTATCGAATTTTTCAAGCGGTAAGATGGGTTATGCGATGGCGGAAGCAGCAGCTAAGCTCGGCGCTGACACTGTCCTTATTTCGGGACCTGTCGGATTGGACAAGCCGGCGGGAGTAACTGTCATTGATATTGAAAGTGCGGCAGAGATGTTTGAAGCCGTCCGCACACAATTCGATGATGCGGCAATCGTTATCAAAGCCGCTGCTGTAGCGGATTATCGGCCGAGAGAGATTCATCCCCAAAAGATGAAGAAACAAGCGGGGGACTCTGTTATTGAACTTGAACGGACAACTGATATCTTGAAAACAATAGGCTCTATGAAGACAAAGCAAATCCTTGTTGGCTTTGCTGCCGAAACTGAAAATGCAGTTGGTTATGGCGTAGGTAAACTGGAAAGTAAAAACCTTGATTATATTATCGTCAACGACGTGACTGATCCGGATGCAGGATTCGGGAAGGATACGAACGTTGTAACACTTCTTTCGAAAAACGGTACACATAAGCCATTCCAAGCAATGCCGAAAAAAGAACTCGCAATTCTTTTGCTAGAAACAATTATTAAAGAAGAAAGTGATCAACTAAATGATTGCTGAAGTCATTGTAGATGTAGCGGCTTATCCAATCGACAGGCCGTTTGATTACCTCGTTCCAGTAGCATTGGAATCCGTAATTGAACCTGGAACAAGAGTGAAAGTACCGTTTGGACCAAGGAAAGTGCTTGGTTATGTAACAAGGTTGAAGGACGAAAGTGAGCTTGCACTCAGCAAAATTAAACCGATTGATGAACTTATTGATTTGGACCCGGTTATTTCTCATGAACTGCTCGAATTATCCCGCTGGCTTGCGGTTGAGACGTTGTCATATGAGATTGATGCACTTCAAGTGATGTTGCCTGCTGCGATGCGTGCAAAATATGAGAAATTCATCATTGTCGAAGAACCAGAACGAATTGAAGACGCTGATTTTAAAGCATTTCTTGCGGGCAGGAAACGGATTCAGTTGAAAGAAGTAGACTCAGCTGAATTGATGAAAACCTTAAAAAGGTATGCGTCCCAAGGGATTGTTACAGTCGATACGGCTGTAGGGCAGCAAACTGCTATGAAAAAAGTGCGCATGATTCGAATGGCAAATGAGGAAACACTCCAATCTTTGCTTGACTCCATTCATTCCAATGCGAAAAAACAAGCCGAATTACTTCGCTGGATGTTGGATCATGCTGGGAAAACAATCAGTGCAAAACTACTGATTGAGCAATCGGGAATTCAATCGGCGGTGCTGAAAACTGTCATCGAGAGAGGCGCTGCTTTCGAAGAACTTGCTGAAGTGTACCGTGAACCTGATGCACCCCAACTGAAAGATACAGCGATACCCGAACAGTTGACAGACGAACAGCAAATCGCAGTTGATTATATAGCAGCGTCCGCAGATGGACAACAAGCAGAAACGTTCCTTCTTCACGGTGTAACGGGTAGTGGGAAAACAGAAGTATATTTACGTGCCATTAAGCGCGTTTTAGACAAAGGCAAAGAAGCAATCGTCCTTGTCCCGGAGATATCATTGACTCCGCAAATGACGTCACGCTTCAAGGAACGTTTCGGTCCGCTTGTGGCAGTAATGCATAGCGGTTTGTCTGCAGGTGAGAAGTATGATGAATGGCGGAAAATAAAGCGGGGGGAAGTAAAAGTTGTCGTCGGTGCAAGATCGGCGGTATTCGCCCCGTTTGAAAACATCGGTATCATCATTCTCGATGAAGAGCATGAATCAACGTACAAGCAAGATGATACGCCGCGCTATCATGCAAGGGACGTTGCGATTAAACGTGCGGAATATTATAACTGTCCTATTATTCTGGGGAGTGCAACGCCATCACTGGAATCATATGCACGAGCGTCAAAGGGTGTATATACAATGCTAACACTGACGAAACGTCCAAAAGATCAGGCCTTGCCAACGGTAACAGTCGTTGATATGCGAGAGGAATTGAAAACCGGTAATCGTTCGATGTTTTCATTGCCGCTTGCGGAAGCGATCCGTATTCGATTGGAAAAAAGGGAGCAAATCGTGCTGTTTCTGAATAAGCGAGGTTTTTCATCTTTTGTACTCTGCAGGGATTGCGGTACGGTCGTTGAATGCCCAAATTGTGATATTTCGCTGACTTATCACCGTGCACACGAGCAGTTGAAATGCCATTATTGCGGACATGAAGAACGAGTGCCGCTCGTATGCCCAGAATGTAAGAGTGAACATATTCGATTTTTTGGAACTGGGACTCAAAAAGCACAAGAAGAAATTGCGAAACTGTTTCCTATGGCACGTGTCCTTCGAATGGATGTCGATACAACAAGGCAAAAGGGTTCACACGAACGGCTTCTTAGGCAGTTCAGTGAAGGACAAGCGGATATCCTGCTCGGGACGCAAATGATTGCGAAAGGGCTAGATTTCCCGAATATTACACTTGTTGGTGTGCTTGCCGCAGATACAACACTCCATTTAGCTGATTTCCGTGCCGCTGAAAAAACCTTTCAATTGATGACGCAAGTAAGTGGAAGAGCTGGACGCCACGAATTGCCTGGAGAGGTTTTCATCCAGACCTATTCCCCTGAACATTACGCAATCGAATTAGCGAAAGCGCAGCATTATGAACCTTTTTATAACATGGAAATGGCAGCCAGAAGACAATATGGCTATCCACCATTCTATTTCGTCACGCTTGTTCAGTTTACGCACGAGGATTTATTGAAAGTAGCCGACTTTGCAGAAAAGGGAGCTCGCTACCTGAAACAGAACTTATCTGCGGGCACAGTCGTCATAGGACCAACTGCTTCCGCTATCAGTCGAGTGAACAATAGATATCGTTACCAATGTTTGATAAAATACAAAAAAGAGCCGAAGTTGACAGAAACGCTGCAACAGCTCATTAAGTACTACCGGACGGACTGGATTAAATCAGGACTGATAATGACCGTTGATGTAGAACCGGCGTCCATTTATTAATAAGAAAAGCGCAAGCGAAGGAAGGCAGCCTAAGTTCGCCACGTCCTGTGGCGACAAGGAGGGATGAAGTTCAATCCCTCCCGGCTGCATGACCCACTTCGTGTGGGCCCGAGTCTAGACAAGAAATCTCCATGTCAAAGCCGATCCGTAGTACAAGGTTGTATAACATCTTAGATAACAACACAGAAAAGAGGAATAGATTTGGCAATACGTGAAATTGTGAAGCATCCGGCTCCGGTTCTTCAACAACAATGTAAAGAAGTAGTGAAATTTGATAAGAAGCTTTCAAAGCTGTTAGATGATATGTACGACACAATGGTGGCGGCGGATGGTATTGGCCTCGCAGCCCCCCAAATAGGTGAAGCTATTCGCGTTGCAATCGTTGATATGGGCGAAGGGCAGGATGTTATTGAAATGGTAAATCCCGTTGTAACAGCAACCGGTGGATCAGAAATAGAAGTGGAAGGCTGTCTCAGTTTCCCTGAATTATTTGGCGAAGTAGAAAGACCGTTTTTCGTTCGTATTGAAGCGCAAGAACGAAATGGTGCACTCTACGAACTAGAAGCAGAAGATTATGAAGCACGTGCGATTCTTCATGAAATCGACCATTTAAATGGTGTATTATTTGATTCGAAAATCATACGGGTTGTCGATCCTTCGGAATTAGAAGAAACGGACGAAGATGAGAACGAAAGCGGTGGAGGTGGACAACGATGACGAAAATCGTCTTTATGGGAACACCAGATTTTTCGGTAGCTGTCCTAACGATGTTGCATGATGAAGGGCATATTATCGCAGCGGTCGTCACTCAGCCGGACAGACCAGTCGGACGAAAGCGAGTTTTAACACCTCCTCCAGTAAAAGTTGAAGCACTGCGACTTGGACTGCCGATTATTCAGCCTGAAAAACTGAAAAATTCCACTGAGCTTGAGGAGATTATTGCGCTCAAACCAGATTTAATCGTGACGGCAGCATTTGGCCAAATTTTACCGAAGGAACTGTTAGAAGTTCCACGGCTCGGTTGCATTAATGTACACGCGTCCTTACTGCCTAAATACCGCGGTGGCGCGCCGATTCACCAGGCAATCATGGATGGTGAAACAGAAACGGGCGTCACAATCATGTATATGGTCGAAAAACTTGATGCAGGCGATATCATTTCACAAGTGACCGTGCCTATTTCTGATACGGATCATACGGGAAGCATGTTCGCTGCATTATCTGTGGCAGGGACGGCATTACTGAAAGAGACATTGCCATCTATTTTAAACGAAACAAATAATCAAATAGTTCAAGACGAATCACTCGTGACGTTTGCGCGTAACATCTCCCGTGAACAAGAACGGATTGACTGGTCGCATGGTGGTAAAGCAATCTACGATAAAATCCGTGGACTTCATCCATGGCCAGTTGCCTATACCATATTCCAAGGTGAAAACGTCAAGATTTGGTGGAGTGAAAAAATTCATACAAATGACAACGCTTTGCCGGGAACTATTATTGCCATTGAAAGCGATCGTATTATTGTAAAAGCAGGCGATGATATCGCTGTGGCATTAACGGATCTTCAACCAGCCGGAAAAAAACGGATGTCAGCGAAGGAATTTATTCGTGGAACCGGATCTAAATGGAGTAAAGGGGATCGCTTTGAATGAATACTAGACCGAAAAAGAAAATATGGAACGGCAACGTCCGAGACGCAGCTCTTTCAATATTAATGGAAATAAATGATCATCAAGCTTATAGCAATTTATTGCTGCATAGAACAATTGAAAAATATGGTATTGAAACGAAAGACCGAGGTTTGTTAACGGAATTGACGTATGGTACGCTCCAACACCGTATGACACTAGATTATTACCTGGAGCCATTTGTTCGTGGGAAATTGGACGGTTGGGTTCGAGAACTTCTTCGGTTATCGTTATATCAAATCGTTTATTTAACAAAAATTCCTCCACATGCAGTTGTTCACGAAGCAGTTGAAATTGCGAAAAGACGCGGTCACAAACGGATAGCACCAACTGTAAATGGCATTCTTCGTTCCGTATTGCGCAAAGGCGTCCGTTCACTTGATGAAATGCAGGACGGTACGTTGAAAACCTCTATCGAAACGAGTCATCCAGAATGGTTAATCAAGCGTTGGAATGAACAATTTGGTGAAGAAGAAGCATCTATTATGGCGCATGAAAATAACCATCCAGCCGCGATGACAATTCGTGTCAATACAGCAAAAGCTACGACAGAAGAAGTCATTGCTTTACTCGAATCAGAAGGTGTTGAAGTAAGAAAAGGCGAAGTTGTACCGGAGTGTATCATTTCAGATAGTGGTAATCCTGCGAATACGAATGCCTATAAAAAAGGGCTTATCACAATTCAAGACGAAAGTTCAATGCTGCCCGTCCTTGCCCTTGATTTATCGCCAGGTATGAAAGTGCTCGATATGTGCGCGGCACCGGGTGGGAAAACAACTCATATCGCTGAAAAAATGAACGATGAAGGAGAAGTTTTCGCGCATGATTTACATGAGCATAAACTGAAGCTTATTGAAGCAAATGCGACTCGCCTTGGCTTAACGTCAATCAAAGCATTAAGTGGGGACAGCAGGAAACTAACTGAGCTATACGAGCTGTCTTCGTTCGACCGTATTCTTGTCGACGCTCCTTGTAGTGGTCTTGGTGTTATCCGTAGAAAACCTGAAATTAAGTACAACAAAACGCAAGCTGATTTCGATGCGTTGACGTCGATTCAATCAGACCTGCTTGATACGGCCCGTGAATTGATTAAATCGGACGGTGTCATTGTCTATAGTACGTGTACAGTCGAGTATGCCGAAAATCAGGGAATGGTTGAACAGTTCTTACAACGTCATACAGATATGGAAAAAATCCCTTTGTCACAACTCGCTGGAAACGAGAAATTAGTGATTGAAGATAATACTCTTCAAGTACTTCCGCAACACTTCGGCAGCGATGGCTTTTTTGTTGCAGCTTTCCGAAAAAAAGGTAACTGAGCTAAGAATTCGAGGCAAAAGGAGGGGTAGACGTTGCGGTTTGAAGTCTTGACGGATATCGGCAGAAAAAGAACAGTCAACGAAGATAGTGCAGCCGTATACACACTTCCGGATGGCATTATGCTTGCTGTGATAGCGGACGGTATGGGTGGTCACCTCGGGGGTGATTACGCCAGTTCGACAGCGGTCAGAGTAATTGGCGAGCAATTCATGGAACTTGATAGTTCAAAGTTTGAAGCGGAAGATAATTGGGCGCAGTGGCTGCAAGAAGCAGTCATTTACGTGAACGACTTACTTTACAAACATGCAAACGAAAATGAAGCGTATAAAGGAATGGGGACGACGCTGGAAGCTGCCCTCATTCGTGGACGTTCTTGTCTTATTTCGCATACGGGAGATAGCCGTGTATACGCAATTGATGGACAAGGCGTACGTCAAATAACACGAGACCATTCCTATGTGAATGCCCTTCTCGACAGTGGGGAAATTACCGAACAAGAGGCGGCGGTGCATCCACAACGCAACTGGATCATGAAAGCAATTGGTTCGGAAAAAAAGATTGTGCCGGATCTTTATTCACTTGAGTTAGAGGATGACACGTACATGCTCATTTGTACGGACGGACTGAGCAATAAAGTCAATCAACAATTGATGAGTGAAATTGTTCTATCTCCCGCTACGCTACGTGAAAAGACCGAAGAACTTGTGGATTTAGCGAACGAAATGGGCGGGGAAGACAACATCTCTGTTATTTTAATCGACTCGACTGAAGTGGAGGCGACTAATCCATGATTGGATCTAGAATAGGTGGACGTTATGAAATTGTAAAGAATATTGGCGACGGCGGCATGTCAAAAGTATATCTTGCGCATGACGTCATCCTGGACCGCGATGTTGCAATTAAAGTCCTTAATTATGATTTTGCGAATGAAGAGGCACTGAAAAGAAGATTTAAACGTGAAGCGCTTTCTGCAACGAGTCTGACGCATCCGCACATCGTTGATATATTCGATGTGGGTGAGGAAGGCGAACTGCATTACCTGGTGATGGAATATATCGAAGGACAAACCTTGAAGAGGTTTATTCAAGATAACGGGGCCTTGACACCTAAGCAAGCGTTGCCGATTATGCAGCAGATTGTATCTGCAATTGCGAATGCTCATCATAATGGCATCGTCCATCGTGATGTTAAACCGCAGAACATTTTAATGGATTCGGATGGGAATGCGAAAATCACTGATTTCGGTATTGCGATGGCACTAAGTGCAACAGCCCATACAAAAACGAATTCAGTCATTGGTACGGTTCATTACTTGTCACCCGAACAAGCACGTGGCGGAATGGCAACGAAAAAGTCCGATATCTATTCATTAGGCATCGTACTTTACGAATTACTGTCAGGTGAATTGCCATTTACAGCAGATACTGCAGTTGCGATTGCATTGAAGCATTTACAAGAAGAAACACCTTCTGTGAGAACGATATTCCCTTCAATTCCACAAAGTTTAGAAAACGTTATTTTGAAGGCGACAATGAAAGATGCTACATATCGATATGATTCGGCAGACGAAATGTATGATGATTTGCTAACTGTTTTGTCACCCGAACGGGCAAATGAGAAGAAATTCACAATTGTGTTCGATGATGATCGCACGCGTGCGATACCAATCGTTAGTGAAACGACAAAGTTTGATAGTGTTGAAGTGACTAAGAAAATCGAGCCAGTTAAGCTTGAACAATCTCCGCCGTCACCGAAAAAACGGAAGAAATGGCCCTTCATTGTTGGTGGAATTGCTGGCGTAGCAATCCTGCTACTTTTGTTATCCCTTATCCCAGGCGTTCTAGGCCCTAAAAAGGCTGTTATTCCGGATGTAAGTGGAATGGAAGAAGCGGAAGCGAGGGATACGCTCGCAGAAAAAGGCTTCAATTCAGTTATTGGTGAGGAACAGCACTCCGATGAAGTTAAAAAGGGGGAAGTCATTAAAACGATACCCGAGGCAGAGAAGAAACGCGCTGTTGACTCCAAGATCACCTTGTATATTAGTGCTGGTAAAGAACCAAGCACCCTTGCTGATTACAGAGGCCGTGATGCCGAAATAACTATGGCTTCTTTAGATGATAAGGGTTTTAAGTCGATTGATTCAAATGATGAACCTTCTGATGAACCAGTGGGGACAATCATTGGACAAGATCCCGCTGCTGGGGAAGTAATCCTGAGTGAAACGGATTTACTGTTTACTGTGAGTAGTGGTCCAGATTTAAAAGAACTGAGCAATCTAACGGGTTTTGATGCTGACCAGCTGAAAGACTATAAAAACTCGTCTGGATTCGATATTAGGGTATCAAAAAAAGAACATTCTGCCACAGTATCTGAAGGGCGCGTCATAAGGCAAAGTCCGAGTGGAAATACAAGGATTGCGCCAGGTGCAAAAGTTGAAGTTGTTACATCATTAGGTCCGGAGAAAAAACCCGATAGGTTAATTGTTAAAACGGAGATAATTGAGTATGTACCTGCCGTGGTTGAGCCTAGCCCTAACGAGGAAGACGGTGACGAAGAAGATGGGGACATCTCTGATGGCGGTCAACAGTCTGTTCTAGTTCCACAACTTATTCAAATTGCCATTCAAGACAAAAACAATACGATGATGACAATTGTTGATGAGTTCTTCATTACGGAAACTACGGAGCGGAAAATTTCACTTGAATTGGAAGAAGGACAGACCGGGGCGTATAAGATTACGCGTGATTCAACAATTATTGTCGCGGAAACGGTCCGTTAAAACGATACCAAATAGAAGGGGTGAAAGAATGCCAGAAGGACAAATTAGAAAAGCAATCAGCGGGTATTATTATGTGGAAAATGACGGGGAAATCATTCAATGTCGGGGGCGTGGGGTTTTCAGAAACCGTGGTATTCATCCGCTGGTTGGTGATTTTGTGACCTATGTACGTGTTGAAGATAATGATGCGACAGTCACTGAAGTGCATGAGCGCTTCAATGAACTTGTCCGTCCGCCAATCTCGAATGTGCATCAGGCTCTGCTCGTATTCTCCATTGTGGAGCCGGCATTTAGTCAATACCTGTTAGACAGGTTTCTTGTTGTCGTCGAATCATTCGATGTGAAACCAATTATCTGCCTGACGAAAAAAGATCTTGCGAATGCTGATGAACTGAAAATGGTAGCAGAATCAGCGGCGTATTATAAGAAAATCGGTTATGACGTTATCGAAACTTTTATTGACGACCCTAAGCTGACTGACTTGTTGAATCCCTATTTTGAAGGAAAGACTACGGTTCTTGCTGGACAGTCGGGTGTTGGCAAATCGACATTGTTAAACACTGTATTGCCTACGCTTGAATTGAAGACGGGGGAGATATCAGAAGCACTTGGACGTGGAAAGCATACGACGCGCCATGTTGAGTTGCTTGAGATATTAGGTGGTCTTGTCGCAGATACCCCGGGCTTCAGTTCACTTGAGTTCGATCATATCGAAAAAGAGGAATTGTCACGTTACTTTGTAGATATGGATGAAGTTGCTCCAAACTGTAGATTCCGAGGTTGCTTGCACCTAAAAGAACCAAAGTGTGCAGTGAAAGAGATGGTGGAGACGGGAGAAATTCCACGTCATCGCTATGATCACTACTTGCAGTTCATGCAAGAAATACTTGACCGAAAGCCGAGGTATGAAAAACATGATTAAAATTGCACCTTCAATTTTAGCAGCAGACTTTTCAAAGCTTGCCGAAGAAGTAAAAGAAGTGGAAGCGGCAGGCGCAGAACTCATCCATATCGATGTCATGGATGGGCATTTCGTTCCGAACATTACAATGGGAGCGATTGTTGTTGAGGCACTTCGACCAGTAACGAAATTGCCACTGGATGTCCATTTAATGATTGAAAATCCAAACATGTATATTGAACAATTTGCAAAAGCCGGGGCTGATTATATTACGGTACACGTAGAGGCGTGCCCTCACTTGCACCGCACACTGCAATTGATTAAGTCTTACGGGGTGAAATCAGGAGTTGTTTTGAATCCGCATACACCGGTTGAAACGATTCTTCATGTGCTAGATGAAATTGACTTAGTCCTGTTTATGACGGTCAATCCAGGATTCGGTGGTCAGAAGTTTATTCATTCTGTCGTACCGAAAGTGAAACAGCTAGCCGACATTATTCGTGAGCGAGGACTACCGATTGAAATTGAAATCGACGGTGGCATTAATGAAGAAACGATTGTACCTTGTGCAGAAGCGGGTGCTACAATCTTTGTCGCAGGATCTGCTATCTACAATGCACCTAATCGTGCAGAAGCATTACGCCGTATAAAAGCTGCTGGTGAAGGTGCGCTAAGAAAATGAAGGTTGCTGTCGTCTGTGCGGGCGGACCTGATTCAGAAATAGCTGACTTGACGGAATTTCACCATAAAGATACGGTGTTCATCGGGGCGGATAGAGGTGCGCTTCACTTGCTGCAAAGAGGAATTATTCCTCTTGAAGCGGTGGGGGATTTTGATTCGGTTACGAAAAGTGAATACGATGAGATAGCCGCCGCGGTCCGCATAATCGGTCGGTTTCGTTCGGAAAAGAATGAGACCGATACGGAACTTGCGGTAGAACGCGCCCTTTCTTACGGTCCAGACCGTGTCATTTTGACAGGGGTTACAGGAGGAAGGCTGGATCATATGGAATCAGCTCTTCATCTTCTATACCGGCTTCAAACGGCTCATAACCATATATCATTTTCAATTCGTAATGGGACGAATGAACTTTCTATACTTACACCTGGAAACTATCAAGTGACACCGGATGATCGTTTTAAATACATATCCTTTTTCTCATTCGGTGGGGCTGTTAGAGGACTTACACTTACCGGTTTCAAATACGAAATGGTAGATGCAGATCTCGAAACTGGCATGACGTTATTTACAAGCAATGAACTGGCTGAGGAAGTCTGTACTATTTCGTACTATGAAGGCATATGCTTAATGGTAAGGAGTTCAGATTCCTGAAAGGAGTGGGGAATTGCGGGTTTATACGTTTACAATGCCAAAGTTTGTTAGTGGAGTCGTACGGAAGTTCATGGTTGCTTTTCAGAAAGATGATTCGCCAAAGGCTACTGCTAGCAACACCAAGAATAAAAAAAGGAAAAAAGAAAAAACGTCGGGCTGAAGAAATTCAGCCCGGCGTTTTATTTTCTTTAAAGTTTAAACACCAAGGCGCTTAAGCTTTAATTACAGTCCTTTACACACGTTGAACTTTACCTGATTTAAGGGCTCTAGCAGAGACCCATACACGTTTAGGTTTACCGTTAACGAGAATACGGACTTTTTGAAGGTTCGCACCCCATGTACGACGAGTTGCGTTCATTGCGTGAGAGCGCGCATTACCTGCACGGGCTTTGCGTCCTGTGATAACACATTCTTTAGACATAATAGTACCTCCTTGCGAATGTTGATTAAGTGATTTACTTCTTTATTCGCATACCATAATAATGTATCATATGCGTAAACGTGTTGCAACCTTTTTTGTGACATCTTTCAAGGTAATTACCTTTACACGTTTAACTTCTGAAAAGAATGAAGTTAAGCCTCCGGCGGATGTCACAGATTTTGAAGGGAGTTAATTGAGCAAGCTCGGGCCTGCGTGATGCAGGTCAGTTAGCCATTGTCGCAAGGATGCGACGTTCTTAGGCTAACTTCTATCATTTAATCTGGACGTAAATACGCCGAGGCGTATTTGATTGTCGTGGAATTGCTTTCTTTTATTATTATAACAGGTATAGTACAATGGGGTTAGTGAAAAAGGATCCAGGGGGGATTACACATGTCAATCGAAGTGAAGAACGAATACGGCAAAATCGATATTACGAATGACGTCATTACCCAAGTGGTTGGGGAGGCGGCTATCGAATGTTATGGAATTGTCGGAATGGCTTCAAGGCATCAGATCCGAGATGGCCTAACTGAAATCCTTGGGAAAGAAAATTTCGCGCGGGGAGTCATCGTCCGTAATCTTGGCGATGATACGCATATTGATATGTATGTCATTGTTGGATATGGTACTAAAGTTTCGGAAGTCGCCTACCAAGTACAATCAAAAGTGAAGTATACATTGAAAAAGACAGTCGGCATGACTGTGAAATCTGTTAATATTTTTGTCCAGGGAGTCCGAGTGACAAACCTGTAGAAGGAGGAAATAATTTCTATGAAGACCATAGATGGTTTGAAATTCGCGGAAATGATAAAGTTGGGTGCACATCATCTTTATCAAAATGCCGATTATGTCGATTCACTAAATGTTTTTCCGGTACCTGATGGTGATACCGGTACGAATATGAATTTATCGATGACTTCAGGAGCGAAGGAAACTGAAGAAAACGCAGTTGCCCATATCGGTCAAACTGCACAAGCGTTATCGAAAGGATTGCTGATGGGTGCGCGTGGTAATTCCGGCGTTATTCTTTCACAGTTATTCCGCGGTTTCGGAAAAGCGATTGAAAATGAAGCAACTGTCAATGGGGTACAATTTGCAGCTGCCTTGAAGTATGGTGTTGAAACGGCCTATAAAGCGGTTATGAAACCTGTAGAAGGAACAATTTTAACTGTCGCAAAAGATGCTTCTACTATCGGAGTTGAAAAAGCCGCGTCGACAGATGACATCATTGAGGTAATGGAAGCTGTAGTAAAAGAAGCACAAGCTTCACTTGAACGGACGCCGGATTTATTGGCGGTATTGAAGGAAGTTGGCGTCGTTGATAGCGGTGGACAAGGTCTCGTTTACGTATATGAGGGCTTCTTGGCATGCTTAAAAGGCGAAGAACTTCCAGCAAGAACTGTTGTCGAGTCTATGGATGATTTAGTGAGTGCGGAACATCATCGTACTGTCCAAGGCTTTATGAACACGGAAGACATTGAATTTGGATATTGCACGGAATTCATGGTGAAGTTCGAGGAAGATAAGCTGCAATCGAATCCATACGACGAATCCGAATTCCGACAAGGACTAAGCCAATTCGGTGATTCTCTACTTGTTATTTCTGATGATGAAGTTGCGAAAGTACATATCCATACAGAAGAACCGGGAGACGCACTTAGTTACGGGCAGAAATTCGGTTCCCTTATTAAAATTAAAATTGAAAATATGCGTCAGCAACATCTTGAAATCGTCGGAGAAAATTATTCGGTACAAAATGCGGCGAAAAAAGAAGTTGTTAAACATCCATACGCGGTCGTAACAGTTGCTATGGGAGCTGGGATTTCTGAATTACTGAAAAGTGTAGGTGCCTCTGCCATTATTGAAGGCGGGCAGACCATGAATCCATCGACTGAAGATATCGTCAAGGCGATTGAAGCAGTCGGCGCTGAACGAGTTCTTATTTTACCGAACAATAAAAACATCATTATGGCAGCGCAGCAAGCGGCCGATGTGATCGGTATCGAAGCGGCAGTCGTTCCTACAAAAACAGTGCCAGAAGGACTTGCTGCTATTCTTGCATTCAATCCTGAGGTGGAAGTAAGCGTAAACGTAGCAGCGATGACAGAGGCTGCATCGCTCGTGAAAACTGGACAAGTTACACATGCAGTAAGAGATACGTCGATTGACGGTGTTGAAATTACAAAAGATGACTTCATGGGTATTTCAGGTGGTAAAATCATCACATCTGCACCTTCACTTGAAAATGTCATGAAAACACTATTGAACTCGATTATTGATGAAGATGATGAAATTGTTACGATTATTTATGGCGAGGATGTTAGCTTGGAAGATGCTTCTGCAATCGTAAGTTATGTAGAGGATAACTTTGACCACGCAGAAGTTGAACTTTATAACGGAAAACAACCATTGTATCCATATATCATTTCAGTTGAATAAATAAGTAACGAGCAGTGCGCCAGTAGAAAGCCGCACTGCTTTTTCCTTGCGGCGACAAGGAACAACATCTTTTGTCTTTACAGCAAATCTCATGTAAAATGAATACTAGTACATGCTTATTAAAAGGGGGTAGCGTTTATGAAATTCAGATCAGTTTTCGATATTATTGGACCAGTTATGATAGGGCCGTCATCTTCACATACTGCCGGCGCTGCGAGAATCGGCCGTGTCGCACGAGCACTGTTTGGCAGACAACCGGAATGGGCTCGGGTTCATCTCTATGGTTCATTTGCAGAAACGTATAAAGGACACAGTACGGATGTAGCAATTATCGGAGGACTATTAGATTATGATACATTCGATGAGCGTATTAAATCTGCGTTTGCTGATGCAGAGAAACTTGGAATGACTTTTGAATTTATTCCTGAAGAGGAAGAGGCGGTACATCCAAACACGGCCCGTCTTGTAATTGGGGACAGTCAGGGAGTTATGGAGCTGACTGGAATATCTATAGGTGGCGGAACGATGGAAGTTGTTGAACTTAACGGATTCCCGCTTAGATTATCGGGGCATTACCCAGCACTCCTCATCGTTCATAATGATCGTTCAGGTGTTATTGCAAGCGTTTCCAATGCGATTGCAAAGCTGGATATAAATATTGCGCATATGGAAGTTGATCGGAAAGAAAAAGGGGAAATGGCCCTTATGGTGATTGAAGTCGACCAAATGATCGACGCTACACTGATAAATGAGTTGGAATCATTGCCGAATGTAACGCAAGTTTCAACATTGGCAAACTAAAGAGCAGTAAAATAGGAGGAAAACATAGATGGACGTTTTATTCAGTAATGTTAAAGAACTAGTTGCGATTGCGGAATCACAGAACAAGCCTATTTCAGAAATTATGATTGAACAAGAAATCCTTATCACAAAACGCACAAGAGAAGAAATCATTGCACAGATGGATAATAACTTAACGGTGATGGAAAAGGCGGTAGAAAGAGGATTGCAGGGTGTGCATTCTGCATCCGGACTTACGGGAGGCGATGCGGTTCTTATTCAAAAGTACATGGCATCAGGAAAATCTCTTTGTGGAGATGTGGTCATGGACGCCGTTAGTAAGGCAGTCGCTACGAATGAAGTGAATGCGGCAATGGGGACAATTTGTGCAACACCAACAGCGGGTGCAGCAGGAATCGTGCCTGGTACTTTATTTGCAGTGAAAAACAAATTGAACCCTACACGGGAACAAATGATTAATTATTTATTTACGTCAGGTGCTTTTGGTTTTGTAGTTGCGAATAATGCATCGATATCAGGTGCGGCAGGCGGATGCCAAGCGGAAACGGGTTCAGCAGGTTCAATGGCTGCAGCTGCAATCGTCGAAATGGCGGGTGGGACTCCACAACAAAGTGCTGAAGCGTTTTCTATCGTTATGAAGAATATGTTAGGTCTTGTTTGTGATCCGGTTGCAGGACTTGTCGAAGTACCATGTGTGAAACGGAATGCAATGGGAGCGGCAAAGGCACTTGTTGGAGCAGATATGGCACTAGCTGGCGTAGTTAGCCGTATTCCGACAGATGAAGTCATTGAAGCAATGCATAAAATAGGTAAGTCGATGCCTTCAGCGCTACGGGAAACAGCTAAAGGCGGATTGGCTGCTACGCCAACCGGAAAAGCGCTTGAAGCGAAGATATTTGGTAAGGATAAGGTAGATAGTGACACTGTCAATTCATGATTCTGTCACGACGATAAAAGGGGTCGGAAAAGCGGCCGGTGAACAGCTTGAGGCACTTGGAGTTTCAACGCTTCAAGACCTCTTCATGACGTTCCCGTACCGTCATGAAGACTTCAGGTTGAAAGATTTGACTGAAACGCCGCATAATGAACGAGTCACAATTGAAGGAAGGGTCGAAAGCGAGCCTTCCGTTCTTTTTTTAGGGAAAAATAGATCCCGTTTACAAATCCGTCTTCTTGCCGGAAGGCATCTTGTGAAGGCGGTTTTTTTCAATCAACATTACTTAAAAGAGCGTTTGTCACTCGGGACGATTGTCACAGTTACTGGGAAGTGGGACCGGGGCAGGCAAGTGATCAATGTAAGCAACTTCAAGGATGGTCCGAAAACAGATCAAGCTGATTTTGAGCCAGTCTACAGCTTAAAAGGTGTTATGCATCAGAAGACATTTCGCCGCTTCATGCGAAGTGCATTGGATGTAGCTGTCGGTCAGCATGCGGAATCGCTACCTGCTGATATTCGTGAAATGTATAGATTACCCGGCATCGAAAATGGCCTTGAGATGATCCATTTTCCAACGAGCCCTGCTGATGTGAAACATGCGAGAAGGCGTTTTGTCTATGAGGAACTTCTCATGTTCCAGCTGAGGATGCTGGGAATGAAAAAGGCACGAAAAGAAGCCGAGAAAGGTGTAGCAATCGACTATGACCTTGCAAAAGTGAAGGCGTTCATTGCGGCATTACCATTTGAATTGACAGGGGCTCAAAAGCGGGTTGTCAATGAATTATGTGGGGAACTGAAAAGTCCGACTAGGATGAACCGCCTCCTTCAGGGAGATGTTGGTTCTGGTAAGACGGTCGTTGCGGCAATCGCTTTGTATGCTGCAATCACGGCGGGATTTCAGGGGGCTCTTATGGCGCCTACAGAAATCCTTGCTGAACAGCATGCAGCTACGCTTGCTGAATGGCTTGAACCGCATGGCATTACCGTCGCTTTCCTTGCTGGCTCAACAAAGGCGAAAGCAAGAAGGGATTTACTTGAAAAGCTAGCGTCGGGCGAAGTGGATTTGCTTATCGGTACACACGCCCTCATTCAGCCTAATGTCATCTTTAAAAATCCTGGGTTGGTTATTACGGATGAACAGCATCGTTTCGGTGTCGAACAACGGCGCATTTTACGAGATAAAGGATTGAATCCTGATGTTCTATTCATGACTGCAACCCCAATTCCACGAACGCTTGCTATCACGGCTTTCGGTGAGATGGATGTCTCCATACTCGATGAGTTGCCGGCTGGTCGAAAGCTCATCGAAACACATTGGTTGAAAGAGGATTCTCTTCTTCCGGTTTTGCGAAAGATGGAAAATGAATTAAGTGCTGGACGTCAGGCATATGTTATTTGTCCATTAATCGAGGAATCTGACAAATTAGATGTCCAAAATGCAGTGGATGTCCATAGTCAGCTTTCGACTCATTTTAGTGGTAAATACACGGTCGGTCTAATGCATGGCCGCCTTCATTCGGACGATAAAGATGCCATTATGCGCGACTTCAGTGAAGGTAAAATCAATGTTCTTGTATCGACGACTGTCGTGGAAGTCGGTGTCAACGTACCAAATGCGACGTTCATGCTTATTTACGACGCGACGCGCTTTGGACTTGCTCAGCTCCATCAGCTTAGAGGGCGTGTAGGCCGAGGTGCTGAGCAATCCTATTGCGTTCTGCTTGCTGATCCTAAGACCGAAGAAGGAAAAGAGCGGATGCAAACGATGACAGAAACGAATGATGGATTTGTTTTAGCGGAAAAGGACCTCGAACTAAGAGGTGCCGGCGATTTCTTTGGGAAAAAGCAAAGCGGGATGCCAGAATTTAAAGTAGCAGATCCTGTCCACGATTATAGGGCACTTGAAACAGCAAGGAAAGACGCGGAACGGCTGTTAGAATCACGTCATTTCTGGGAAGATCCGGAATACGGCATTCTTAGGTCACATCTTGAGGAGTCGGGTGCTCTTAGTGGCGATAGGATTGATTGAGGGACTGCAGCCATTACCACACGATGTGGCGAACTTAGGCTGTGTTCCTTTTGACGCCTTCCGCATTTTTATGCTGTCTAGTTCCGACTCCCAGATGCTCGGGTTATATGCCGCTTCGGCTGTGCGGCAAAGAGCGCCTTTTTCCTGCGTCCTTCCAGCGCTTGTCGAGGCTAAACGACGCCTTCCACATTTCTGTGCTTGCTTTCTTTTTTCTATTTTTATATACTGCTATTAGTACCAAGTGCTAATCCGGAAGGTGAAACGATTGAGAATGCCTAAAAAGGAAAGGCAACGACTGCTTGGAAAGTTGCTTGAAGAAAATCCGTTCTTGACAGATGAAGAATTGTCGGAACATTTTACTGTAAGTGTCCAGACGATTCGTTTGGATAGGCTTGAACGTGGAATTCCTGAACTGCGGGAACGGTTGAAAACGGTTGCGTCTCGAACGATGAAAGAGGAAGTGAAGTCACTTCATTCCGATGAAGTCTTTGGGGATATCGTTGATATGGAACTTGATAAGAGGGCTTTGTCGATATTCGATGTGACCGAAGATCATGTGTTCCAACGTAACGGAATTGCCCGTGGACATCATCTGTTTGCCCAGGCAAACTCACTTGCTGTCGCGGTTATGAATGATGACCTTGCTTTGACTGTGAAGTCGACCATTAACTTTTTGAAACCGGTGAGAGCTGGCGATAGAGTTGTTGCACGTGCAGAAGTGAAGAAAGAAAGTCTGGGAGAGAAGCGGACATTAGTCATGGTCGCATCGACGGTCAATGACGAAATGGTATTCACTGGCGAATTTCACATGTACCGGACGACTGATAGGAAGCAGGGGGAATTAAAATGATCATAGCTGTAGATGGAATGGGCGGAGATCATGCGCCTGGTGAAATTATTGCCGGAGCGCTTAAAAGTCTCGCTGAATTCGATGATATAAACATACATATTTATGGTGATGAACAGGCGATGGCACCTTTCTTGAAGGAACATGCCCGCCTAAAAGTTTTTCACTGTACAGAGAAAATTGAACCAAACGATGAGCCGGTTCGTGCTATCCGCCGGAAAAAAGATGCGTCAATGGTTAGGATGGCTCAAGCTGTTAAAGATGGCGAAGCTTCAGCTTGCGTTTCAGCAGGAAATACAGGCGCTTTAATGGCGGCAGGGCTATTCATCGTGGGTAGGATTGACGGTATTGAGAGACCTGCCTTAGCACCGACGCTTCCGACAATTGACGGAAAAGGATTTGTCATGCTGGATCTTGGCGCAAATGCGGATGCGAAGCCATCTCATCTTGAACAATATGCAGTCATGGGAAGTATCTACGCCGAAAAGGTGCGGGGTCTTGAAAATCCGCGTGTCGGTTTATTAAATATCGGAACCGAAGAAGGAAAAGGGAATGAATTGACGAAGGCAGCATTTGACTTGCTTTCAAAAGCGCCCATTAATTTTATTGGCAACGTTGAGTCACGTGATCTACTAACTGGTGTGGCGGACGTTGTCATTACAGATGGATTCACGGGCAATATGGTTCTCAAAACACTTGAAGGGACTGCGTCTGCTTTCTTCTCTATGTTGAAAGAAGTGTATAGTACTTCATTGAAATCAAAACTGTCGGCAGCACTTGTGAAAGACGATTTGCGCGGACTGAAAAACAAAATGGATTACACGGAATATGGCGGGGCGGGGTTATTTGGTTTGAATTCGCCTGTTATTAAAGCACATGGTTCTTCAAATGCAAATGCTATATTGAACGCCGTTCGGCAAGCGAGAACGATGGTGGAATATGATGTTTGTGGAACAATTCGTGAAACGATAAGAAAGGTGGAAAATTGATGACAAAGATTGCATTCATTTTCCCAGGACAAGGTTCACAATCGGTTGGCATGGGAAAAGAGTTCACGGAAACGCAAGATAAAAGTAAGCAGTTCTTAGAGCAGGCAGATCGTGTACTTAATTTCCAACTTAGTCAATTAATTCTAGAAGGACCACAAGATGAACTGACGCTGACTTACAATGCACAGCCAGCACTTCTTACGATTGGATCGATGATTGCTTCGCGGTTGATAGACGAAGGCGTTACACCAGATTTTACAGCAGGGCATAGTCTAGGAGAATATACAGCGCTCGTTGCATCAGGTGTAATGTCATTTGAAGAGGGAGTGTCTGTTGTCCATAAGCGTGGCTTATACATGAATGAGGCGGTGCCTGCTGGTGAAGGGGCAATGGCTGCAATCCTCGGGCTTGATGGGCAGAAGTTAAAAGAAGTAACAGATGCTATTACGGCAGATGGTTTTGCTGTCCAACCTGCCAATTTGAACTGTCCGGGACAAATCGTTATTTCGGGCACGAAAGCAGGCGTGGAGAAAGCGTGTGTCCAATTGAAAGAAGCGGGTGCGAAAAGAGCAATACCACTAGATGTAAGTGGACCGTTCCACTCTTCGCTTATGCAACCGGCGGCAGAAAAACTGCGGTCGGCGCTTGATGAGGTCGAGATGCAGGATGCATCCATTCCAGTTGTTGCTAATGTGAACGCTGCGGTTGTTACTAATCGCGGAGACATAAAAGGATTCCTTGTTGAACAACTTTATTCCCCGGTACTTTGGGAAGATTCTGTACGTACATTGCTTGACCAGGGCGTTACGCATTTCATTGAATGTGGTCCAGGAAAAGTACTAAGCGGCCTCGTTAAAAAGATTGACCGGAGTGCAACCGTATTCCCAGTCTATGATGAAGAGACATTACAAACTGTAATCGAAGCTTCGAAAGGGTGGTCATAATGGGTAGATTTGATGGGAAATCCGCTATTGTCACAGGAGCGTCACGTGGAATTGGCCGTGAAATTGCACTGCTTCTTGCTAAAGAAGGCGCTCGTGTTGCTGTCAACTACAGCGGCAGTAAGGATAAAGCGGATGACGTTGTTAAGTTAATTACAGAATCTGGCGGAGAAGCGTTTGCTATTCAAGCAGACGTATCCGATGCTGATGGTGTTAAAGCTATGGTTGATAAAACTATGGAAATGTTTGGGTCAATTGACATTCTTGTCAATAACGCAGGAATTACGAGAGACAATTTGCTCATGCGTATGAAAGAAGACGAGTGGGACGATGTCATTAATATCAATTTAAAAGGCGTTTTCCTTTGTACAAAAGGTGTTACACGACAAATGATGAGACAACGCGCGGGAAGAATCGTAAACGTTGCATCGATTGTTGGTGTTTCTGGAAATCCTGGACAAGCAAACTATGTAGCAGCAAAAGCCGGCGTTATCGGTTTTACAAAGACAGCAGCAAAAGAGCTTGCTTCACGCAATATTAATGTAAACGCAGTCGCACCAGGTTTCATTACGACGGATATGACGGATGCGCTGAGCGACGAAGTGAAGAATCAAATGTTAGCGGTCATCCCGCTAGGTAAGCTTGGCAGACCAGAGGATGTAGCGCGTACTGTCCTGTTCTTATTATCGGAGGATGCGGTTTATATTACGGGTCAGACGATTCATGTTGATGGCGGTATGGTAATGTAATAGAGGTGTTAAAGCGCTTTGTTGTCCAGCTTCAGCGGCCAGATGCTTGGGTCATAAGTCAGCCCAGCTAGGAAGGATTGAACTGCATCCTTCCCGGGCAAAGAACGCCGCTTCACTGGCCTGTCTTATGCCTGTCGCCTCTGACCAGGCGCTTCCACTTTTCTATATTGTCCAGTTCCAGCGCCTAGAGGCTCGGGTCATAAGTCAGTCCAGCTATGCAGCAAAGAACGCTGCTTCGCTGGCCCGTCTTATGCCTGTCGCCTCTGACCAGGCGCTTCCACTTTTCTTGAGAGGAGGTGACAAATTTGTCAACAGTACTTGAACGTGTAACTAAAGTAATTGTCGACCGCCTAGGCGTCGATGAAAGTGAAGTTAAAATGGAAGCTTCTTTCCGTGACGATCTCGGCGCAGATTCATTGGACGTCGTAGAATTAGTAATGGAATTAGAAGATGAGTTCGAAATGGAAATTTCCGATGATGAAGCTGAAAAGATTGCAACTGTCGGTGACGCAGTTTCGCATATCGAAACGAAAGTAAACTAATTGCTATTCTGATTGAGACTCTTTCATCCTTTCTACTTGAAAGGAGTGAAAGCGTCTCTTTTCGGGTTTATAGCAAACTTTTTTTGCACTGTGGCGTTGAAAAGGGTAAAATTATAAACATTATGTACTGAAAGGCAGAATCGATGATGACCCATACAAACAACTTCAAAGGAAAAAAAACAATTGCGCTATTACCCATAGCGGTTCGAAACAAATTTGATGAGTTACAAAATGAATTGGATGTCCATTTCATAAACAATTCACTGTTGTACAATGCATTCACTCATTCATCTTATGTGAATGAGCATCGGAGAAAAAATTTCACGGATAATGAGAGATTGGAATTTTTAGGTGACGCAGTCCTTGAGTTAGGTGTGTCCCGATTCCTTTATTCGACAGAGCCTGATATGACAGAAGGGGAACTTACGAAACTGAGGGCGGCGATTGTCTGTGAACCGTCTCTTGTAAAGTTTTCTAACGAGCTTGGGTTAGGCCGCTTTATCTTGCTTGGAAAAGGTGAGGAGCAGACGGGCGGACGAATGCGCCCTGCATTGCTCGCTGACGTGTTTGAGGCGTTTATAGGAGCTCTGTACATAGATCAAGGGATGGAGGCGGTTATCCCATTCCTTGAAAAAGTCGTCTTCCCTAAAATTAGTGTCGGTGCTTTTTCGCATGTGATGGATTATAAAAGCCGTCTTCAGGAAATCGTTCAACAGACGAATAATGGTCAATTGCAGTATGAAATCGTTGAAGAGAAAGGTCCTGCCCATGCGAAAAGTTTCGTTACTGTCGTACGGCTTGGCGATGAACAACTTGGAAGTGGTCTCGGGAAATCGAAAAAAGAGGCCGAGCAAGAAGCAGCCCGCCATGCAATTCAAGATTTAAAGAGTCGGCAGGCTGAAGGAGAGAATTAATCGTGTTTCTGAAAAGACTTGAAATTATGGGATTCAAATCATTCGCCGAACGGATAGCGATTGATTTTGTCCCTGGTGTTACAGCTGTAGTTGGACCAAATGGAAGTGGGAAAAGTAATATTACCGATGCTATTCGCTGGGTTCTTGGCGAACAGTCGGCGAAATCGCTCCGTGGTTCTAAAATGGAAGATGTCATCTTTGCAGGAAGTGATTCGCGTAAATCACTTAATTTCGCAGAGGTGACGCTTATTCTTGATAATAGTAAAGGTCTTTTTCCGCTTGACTATACAGAAGTCAGTGTCAGCCGACGCGTCTTCCGATCTGGGGAGAGTGCTTATCTATTAAACGGCCAACAGTGTCGATTGAAAGATATTAATGATGTGTTCATGGATTCGGGACTTGGGAAAGAAGCATTTTCAATGATTTCCCAAGGGCGCGTAGATGAAATATTAAATAGCCGCCCTGAAGACAGAAGAAGTATTTTCGACGAAGCAGCGGGTGTTCTGAAATATAGAACAAGGAAAAAGAAAGCGGAGCATAAATTATTTGAGACAGAAGACAATCTTGACCGTGTGCTTGATATTTTAAAAGAGCTTGAATCGAGGATTGAACCATTACGAAACAGTGCGGAAGCTGCTAAAAAACATAAAATACTTTCGGAAGAAACGCGTGAAGCAGATGTGTCACTGCTAACATTTGATGCAAGAAATCTCCGTAATGAAATTTTGAAAAGGTCGAAAGACGCCGAAAAGTTTCAGGAGAAGAAGGTTTTCCTTGAAGCTGAGTCAAGGAAAGCTGAAGAAGCGTCCGAATTTGCGAAGAAAGAACTTGCAAAAATGGACGAACAACTAGATGCATTACAAAAAAAACTTGTAGTGACAAGTGCAGAGACAGAGAAGTGGGAAGGAAGACGTCTTTTATCACTTGAAAAACGTCGCAATGCGGACCAGTTGATTGAGAGGTCCCGATTTGAACTTGCTACTACCGAAACTGAGTTGGCAGTACTATCGGAAAAACTGGGCACAGCCCGTGAAAAGCAGCAACTGTCAGAAATCGAATATGAAAAAACAAGAGTCGAGATGGATGGTATTTCTCGAATACTGAAACGATCCGTCAAAGAGACAGAAAAAGAAATCGATGAATTGAAATCTGCTTATATCGATCGATTGAACGAGGAGGCGACAATTCGCAATGACTTGAAGCACGCGGAAGAGCGTCTCCAAGGGGAACAGTCTTCATCCGAAAAAATTATACTTCAGACATCTATTTTGCAGGAACGTTACGAAAAACTTACGCAGGAAAAATCTGTGAAATCGAATGCGTTGACTGTCTTGAAACGGAAATTGAAGGAATCGGATTCGGCTTATCGCGAATTATCAAAGGCATTGCGGAAGACTGAAGATGAACTCGCTTCACAGCAGGAACTCATGCAAAAAGCACTTAACAAGCAACATGAAATGCATGGAAGGGTCCGTGCACTTGAAAGTATGGAAGCGGATTTCTCTGGTTTCTATTCAGGTGTAAAAGAGATTCTTGTTGCGAAAAAGTCAGGAAAACTAGCCGGTATTGACGGCGCGGTTGCTGAGCTTATTTCCGTCGAAAAAGAGTATATAAAAGCGGTGGAAACAGCACTTGGCGGTGCGATGCAACATATCGTGACGGCAACTGAACCGGAAGCGAGAAAAGCAATCGGCTACTTAAAAGCGAAGAACGCCGGACGGGCAACTTTCCTGCCGAGAGACGTGATGAAGTCCCGGAAAATTCAACCGGCCACATTGCGCTCGGTTGAACAGCATCCCGAATATATTGGAACTGCCGATCGTCTTGTACAGACTGATGTCGCATATGCACTTATCACTGAAAACTTGCTTGGCAATACGATTGTCGCGAAAACGCTTGTAGGGGCGTCGGCCATAGCAGGAGTACTTGGCTATCGTTTCCGTGTCGTAACGCTTGATGGGGATGTTGTAAATGCTGGTGGTTCACTTACGGGTGGTGGTGTCAAAGGGCAGGCGTCCGTCTTCACAAGAAAAGCTGAACTCGAAACGTTGCAGCTGCAACTAACTCGTATGGCCGATTCAATTGAGTCTGCTACTAATAAAATCGGCGACACGAAAATGGGTGTTGCGAAGCAAATATTCGAAGTGGGTCAGTTACGTAAAATGACGGACAACCTGCAAATTGAAATTGCGGCAGCGGAATCAGGCATTCGTGAAACGGATATTGCCATTAAATCGGTGGAATCAGAGATAGCATCGACTGAGATGGGAAGACGCGGTGCTGAGAATACCGGAACGGAATTGTTAGAAATGAAAGCGGCATTACATCAAAATCATGCACGCGTGAAAAGTGAGCTAGAAGCAATTCAATCAAAAGTTGATACGCTTGAACGTTTAGCTACTAATCGGAGGAACGAAGAGGCTACATTAACAAGTCGATACAATGAGCTTCGGGAGTCCGTAGCTGTTTTGCGTGAACAGAAAGCGCACCAGCAAGCGTCAATTGACGAGATGGAAGGTGCATCTATCCAAGCCAAAGTTAAATTGACTTCCTTGCGTGATGAAATGCAGTATTTCACTGGTAGTGAAAATGGTGAAGAGTTGAGCGCCGAACAAATCGCAACCGAGATTGAAAGGGCATCTACTGACAAGAAATTGATTGAGAAATCGATTATGACAGACAGGGAAATCCGAACGAAGCTTGCAAATTTACTTGAAGAGAAAAGTACATCGCTTCAAAACCTTCGAGGTAGTACAGGAGAAACAATATCTGCATTGAATGCGGTATCTATAGTGTTATCACGTCTCGAAGTGAAATGTGAAGCGGTCACGCAGCAGCTTCTAACTGAATATGGATTGTTTGCGGATGGAATTATTGCGGACGATTTTGATGAAGTGGAGACCAGAGAAAAAGTTGACTCCTTAAAACACCAACTGGCAGTTTTGGGACCCGTTAATCCTGGAGCTATTGTGGAGTTTGAAGAAGTATCTGAACGTCACCTCTTTTTGGATGAACAGCGCAACGATTTATTAGAAGCGAAAACGACACTTCACGAAGCGATGAGTGAGATGGACGCTGAAATGACAACGCGATTTTTGACGACATTCAATGCTGTCCAGAACCGTTTCCGTCATGTATTTAAGGAAATGTTTGGTGGCGGTGAGGCGGATTTGATACTTACACAACCTGATGATTTACTTGAAACGGGTGTGGAAATTGTTGCACGTCCGCCGGGGAAAAAGCTGCAAAGCCTAAGTCTATTATCAGGTGGAGAACGTGCATTGACTGCAATTTCGTTGTTATTTTCAATCATCGAAGTACGACCAGTACCGTTTTGTATTCTTGATGAAGTTGAAGCAGCGCTCGACGAAGCGAATGTCATACGCTACAGTAAATACCTGAAGAAATTTTCAGAGAAGACGCAATTCATCGTAATCACACATCGGAAGGGTACGATGGAAGGTGCGGATGTGCTCTATGGAATCACGATGCAGGAATCAGGCGTGTCCAGAGTCATTTCGGTTAAAATTTCTGAGGTGCCGGAAGAAGCAATCATGTAAAGGAGTGACTACAATTGTCTTTTTTTAAAAAGCTTAAGGAAAAAATAACGGGCACGAACGAAGCAGTAACAGAAAAATTTAAAGATGGTTTATCAAAAACGCGAAATCAGTTCACATCCAAAGTGAATGATCTTGTTGCGCGATTTAGAGTAATCGACGAAGAATTTTTCGAGGAATTGGAAGAGCTATTGTTACAGGCGGATGTCGGTTTTGAAACAGTAATGGAGCTCATCGATTTACTGAAAGTTGAAGTGCAACGAAAAAACATTAAAGATACAGCGGGTATTCAATCGGTTATTTCTGAAAAACTGGTTGAAATCTACCAAGCTGGCGAAGAACTCGACAACGAGCTAAATGTTCAAGTGGATGGTCTGACTGTTATCTTGATGGTCGGGGTTAATGGAGTTGGGAAAACGACGACAATCGGGAAGTTGGCAGCGCGACTTATGGCAGAAGGCAAGACGGTTATGCTTGCGGCTGGCGACACATTCCGTGCTGGTGCGATCGAGCAGCTTGTTGTCTGGGGTGAACGTGCTGGAGTAGAAGTTATCCGTCAATCGGAAGGGTCTGACCCTGCTGCGGTCATGTACGATGCAATCCGCGCCGCAAAAAACCGCAAAGTGGACGTCCTTATTTGCGATACCGCGGGAAGGCTCCAAAATAAAGTGAACTTGATGAATGAACTTCAAAAAGTGCACCGGGTCATCAGTAAGGAAGTAGAAGGCGCGCCGCATGAAGTACTTCTAGCGCTCGATGCAACAACCGGGCAAAATGCATTGATCCAAGCGCAGACATTCAAAGAAGCAACGAATGTTACAGGTATCGTCTTAACGAAGCTTGATGGCACAGCAAAAGGCGGTATAGTGCTTGCTATTAAGAAAAAATTAAATATCCCTGTAAAATTCGTTGGACTCGGTGAAGGTGTGGATGATCTACAACCGTTTGATCCTGAAAAGTATGTATATGGTCTTTTTGCGGATGGACTTGAACAGGAAGATACTAATACAGACAAGTAAAATGACTTGACAGGGCACTTCTGTCATACTATGATGACTTAGGAAGAACACAGCGGGGAGGCAAAGCGTATGACGCTTGCAAAAACGACACGCATCAACTTCCTCTTTGATTTTTATCAGTCACTTTTGACGGATAAACAGAGACTGTACATGCAACTTTACTATTTAGAAGATCTTTCACTCGGTGAGATTGCTGGTGAATACGGCGTATCGCGTCAAGCTGTCTATGACAATGTTCGTCGGACGGAAGCGATGCTCGAAGATTATGAAATGAAGTTGAATTTATTTTCGGAATTCCAGAAGCGAGCAGAAATTGTAGATTATCTTGAGCAGCTCATAACCGATACAGATAAAAAATCGGAAACAATTAAAGAATTGTTAAGTGCGTTAAGAAATCATGAGTAGGAGGCTCTGTGCATGGCATTTGAAGGATTAGCCCAGCGCCTGCAAGGGACGCTACAGAAAATTAGGGGCAAAGGTAAAATTGACGAAGCTGATGTCAAGGAAATGATGCGTGAAGTACGTTTTGCGCTAATTGAAGCCGACGTTAACTTGAAAGTTGTCAAAGAGTTTGTCAAAACAGTAAGTGAACGCGCAGTTGGACATGATGTCATGAAGAGTCTAACGCCTGGTCAACAGGTTGTTAAAATCGTTAAAGATGAACTGACGAACCTGATGGGCGGCGAGCAGAACCCAATCCAGTTTGCACGGAAATCACCTACTGTCATTATGATGGTCGGTCTGCAAGGTGCGGGTAAGACGACAACCACTGGGAAACTGGCAAGCGTACTTCGCAAGCGGCACAATAAAAAGCCGCTTCTTGTCGCAGCAGACGTTTACAGACCGGCTGCGATTCAGCAGTTGGAAACACTCGGTAAGCAGTTGACAATGCCTGTGTTTGCACTGGGAACTGACATTTCACCTGTTGAAATTGTTCGCCAGGCGCTCGCAGAGGCGGAGAAAGAACATCATGATGTTGTCATCATCGATACAGCTGGAAGGCTGCATGTTGATGAATTGCTGATGCAGGAATTGAAGGATATTCGGGATCTTAGTACTCCGGACGAAGTCTTCCTTGTTGTAGATGCAATGACTGGGCAGGATGCTGTAAATGTCGCTAAAAGTTTCGATGATACTGTCGGAATAACAGGCGTTATCCTGACGAAACTCGACGGGGATACTCGAGGTGGAGCGGCGCTTTCTATCCGCGCTGTTACCGACAAACCGATTAAATTTGTCGGGATGGGCGAGAAGATGGATGCACTGGAACCGTTTCATCCGGAACGTATGGCATCTCGTATTCTTGGTATGGGCGATGTCATGTCTCTCATCGAAAAAGCGCAGGAGAATGTCGATGAAGAGAAGTCGAAGGAGCTTGAAGAAAAGTTCCGGACGCAATCATTTACGCTCGATGACTTCCTGGATCAGCTTCAGCAAGTCAAAAAGATGGGGCCACTCGACGAACTTTTGAAAATGATGCCCGGTGCCAATAAAATCAAAGGTCTCGAAAATGCTAAAGTTGACGAAGGCCAAATGGGGCGCGTTGAAGCAGTTATCCAATCGATGACTACGGCGGAGCGCAATACACCTGAAATCATCAATGCAAATCGTCGTAAGCGAATTGCAAAAGGGTCAGGAACAACCATTCAAGACGTCAATCGGCTATTAAAGCAATTCGAAGACATGAAAAAAATGGTCAAACAAATGACCGGCATGCAGCAAAAAGGTAAAAAGAAGATGAAAATGCCTGGATTGGATTCGTTTTTTAAATAAAATCCCGGATTTTTGAAAGAAATTCAAGGTGTTAAGAAAAAACACTTTACAAACAACAGAAAGCTTGATAATATACTATCTTGTGTGAAACTATTCGGAGGTGCAAGTAAAAATGTCAGTAAAAATTCGTCTTAAACGTATGGGAGCAAAGAAAACTCCTTTCTATCGTATTGTAGTAGCAGATTCACGTTCACCACGTGATGGTCGTCAAATCGAAACGGTTGGTACTTACAACCCGCTTACAAAACCAGCTGAAGTAAAAATCAATGAAGAGCTAGCTCTTAAATGGCTTCAAGAGGGTGCAAAACCATCTGATACTGTCCGTAACCTGTTTTCCGACAAAGGCATCATGGAAAAATACCATAACGCTAAACTCGGTAAGTAATCAGGAGGGGTGTACATGAAGCAGCTGATTGAGACAATCGTTAAACCGTTAGTCGATTATCCAGAGGACGTTCGGATTGCAATGGATGAACACGATAATCGTGTCATCTATAAACTATCTGTAAATCCCGAAGATATGGGAAAAGTTATCGGAAAGCAGGGACGTGTTGCGAAAGCGATACGCACCATTGTTTATTCAGCAGCAGGCAGTCACCACGGCAAGAAGGTTTATATCGATATTATAGATTGATACAGAAAAGGAGGGAGCCTATGTTCCTTCCTTTTTTGTTTAAAGTATTATTTCACTACTTAAAGTGGTGTCTAGGCTCCAGGCGCCATAAGCTCGGGTCTGAGCGGCGCCTTGCGCTTTTCAAATAATGGAAGGTGTGATTTTTATGCAATGGTTCAACGTTGGTACAATTGTTAATACGCACGGTATTCGTGGAGAAGTCCGTGTTATCTCGCGTACTCATTTCCCGGAAGAACGCTATACGGTCGGAAACAAGCTTGCCTTGTTCATGCCGGACAGCAAAACGCCTATTTACTTAACTGTGGCAAGTCATCGTCAGCACAAGACTTTTGATTTGTTAACATTTGAAAATCATCCGAATCTTAACGATGTTGAAAAATATCGTAACGGTATTTTCATGATACCGGAAAACCAACTTGGCGATTTGGATGAAAACGAATTTTACTACCACGAAATCGTTGGTTGTACAGTGTTCACGACTGAAGGTATGGAACTAGGTAAAGTGACTGAAATTCTTGAAACCGGTGCGAATGATGTGTGGACGGTAACGCCTGAAAAAGGCAAGCCTCATTATATTCCTTATATCGAAGACATCGTTAAAGAAATTGATATAACTAGCAAAAAAATCATCGTTGATCCGATGGAAGGACTTCTTTCATGATGAAAATCGATGTCCTTTCACTGTTTCCGGAAATGTTCGAAGGTGTTCTTCATTCCTCGATCATGAAAAAGGCGCAGGCGAACGGTGCGGTCACATTTGGTGTAACCGATTTTCGTGATTATTCTACAAGCAAGCATCGTAAAGTTGACGATTATCCTTATGGCGGAGGAGCGGGTATGGTCCTTAAACCTGAACCGCTTTTTGCGGCAGTCGAAGCAATATCTGAGGGGCTTGAAAAACCGCCTCGTGTCATTCTGATGTGTCCTCAGGGAGAACGATTTACACAGAAGAAAGCAGAAGAACTTTCTGCTGAAGAACATGTCGTGTTCATATGTGGCCATTATGAGGGCTATGACGAGCGTATACGCCAGTATTTGGTCACGGATGAGTTATCCATTGGTGACTTCGTTCTAACGGGTGGAGAGATTGCTGCAATGGCTGTGATTGACAGTGTTGTCCGGCTGTTGCCGAATGTCCTTGGCAATGCTGATTCACCTGTGCTGGATTCATTCTCGACAGGATTGCTTGAACATCCGCAATACACACGTCCATCCAATTTTAATGGGATGGAAGTACCGGATGTATTGTTATCCGGCAATCATGCAGAAATCGATAAATGGCGTGAACAGCAGTCACTTCTCCGGACATTCGAACGCAGAAAAGATTTGCTGAAAGATGCACCACTTACCGAACATCAACGCAAGTATCTTCATCAATTAAAGCGAGAAAACAAATAAGTAGATGACCTTGCAACGACTTGCGTTTTGTGGTACTATGTATTATGTACTTCTATGTAAGTGCATAATGACAGATGTTCCGCTGCAAAGGCAAGAAGTGTAAGAGCACCTGAGGATAGGGAGAGATTAACTATGCAACATATTATTTCAGCAATCACTAAAGATCAGCTTCGTTCTGATCATCCAGCTTTCCGTGCAGGAGATACAGTTCGTTTGCACGTAAAAATCGTAGAGGGAACGCGCGAGCGTATTCAGCTATTTGAAGGAATTGTTATATCACGTCGTGGAGGCGGAATCAGTGAATCATTCACAGTCCGTAAAATCTCCAACGGTGTAGGTGTTGAACGTACATTCCCTGTAAACACACCGAAAATCACACTACTTGAAGTAATACGCCGTGGTAAAGTACGTCGCGCGAAATTGTACTACCTTCGCGAATTGCGCGGAAAAGCTGCACGTATCAAAGAACTTCGATAAAAAATGCAGGAGGCCCACAAACGGCCTCCTTTCTTTTTGCCTCAAAAATAAATAGACTGTACAATAAAGAAAGTAGTGAGCGGGAGGCCTTGCCAATGAATGATGAAAAGAAGAAGAAAAACGAAACATGGGAATGGGTGAAGGCGCTTTTAATCGCATTCGGCCTTGCAGCAATCATCCGAGTTTTCCTCTTTACACCAATCGTTGTCGATGGCGTTTCGATGATGCCGACACTCGAGAATGGCGATCGAATGATTGTTAATAAGATTGGTTATACAATTGGAGAACCGAAACGATTTGATGTCGTTGTGTTTCATGCACCTGAAGAGAAAGATTACATAAAAAGGGTAATCGGACTTCCTGGCGACGAGGTAGAGTATCGGGATGACATTTTATACGTGAATGGAAAACCGTTTGAAGAGCCCTATCTCGATCAATACAAAGGGGAAATCGTAGATAACCCATTGACCGGGGATTTCACGCTTGAAGAGGTAATCGGTAGTAAAACTGTCCCGGCAAATCATGTGTTTGTTATGGGGGATAACAGAAGAAAAAGTAAAGACTCCAGGCATATTGGAGCTGTTGCCATCGATGAAATCATTGGCAGTACAAAAGTCGTTTTTTGGCCGATAAAAGATTTTGGAATTATTAACTGACGGGAGGAACTTACAACATGACAATTCAATGGTTTCCCGGACATATGGCGAAAGCTCGCCGAGAAGTAACCGAAAAGCTGAAGCTAGTTGACATCGTTTTTGAATTAATCGATGCTAGGCTTCCACTATCATCTAGAAATCCGATGATTGACGAAGTCATTCATCAAAAACCAAGACTTCTTATCCTGAACAAGATGGACCTTGCGGATGAAACGGAAACGGCACGCTGGATCCGTTATTTTGAAGCGCAAGGAATGCGTGCAGTTGCCATCAATTCATTTGAAGGCAGAGGGCTTCAGACTGTTATAAAAGCTGCGAAAGAGATTTTGGAGCCGAAGTTGGAAAGAATGCGTTCAAGAGGCATTCGTCCAGGCGCCATGCGTGCAATGATCGTGGGGATTCCTAACGTTGGAAAGTCGACACTTATTAACAGGCTCGCCAAGAAAAACATTGCCAAAACAGGTAATACCCCAGGCGTTACAAAAGCTCAGCAATGGATTAAATATGAAAAAGAGCTCGAACTTCTAGACACACCAGGTATTCTGTGGCCTAAATTCGAGGATAAAGAAGTTGGCTTTAAGCTTGCGTTGACAGGCGCTATTAAGGACAAAATCGTCAATATGGAAGACTTGGCAGTGTACGGCCTTCGTTTCCTAGAGACAAATTATCCAGCTAGGCTGACAGACAGATATGGACTAACAACTGTCGGCGACGAAATCCTACCGATTTTTGAAAAGATAGGCTCACTTCGTAAGGTGTATAGTGTAGGCGGAGAAATCGATTATGACAAAGTGGCCGAGTTGGTTGTTCGTGATATTCGCAACGAATACCTTGGCAAATTGACATTCGACTTCACAGCACAACAATCACAAAATGACTAGGCCGATGCCGGCACGGAATTAATTCCGCGGCAATCGGCCTTTTCTTTTATGTGAGTCGAAAAGTGACAAAGATAGCCGATATACTAACAAAGAGATGGATCGAGAAGTCGTCTGTTACCGGAGGGTGATCACATTGAAAACGATAAAGGAAATTACGGAACGGCTGACACATGTTAAAGAGCCGGAATCCTGGATGGAAGAACTTGCGCAGGACTCAAGAACTGGCGTGCAAAATGCACTTAGTCGCTGGAAGCGCCAGTATGAAAAGAAGAAAGCCATAGAACACAATCATATGCTGAAAGAAACGTTTGATAAGTCGTTTGCGCCGTTTGAAGGAGCGTTGATAGCTGGGGTAGATGAAGCGGGGAGAGGGCCGTTAGCGGGTCCTGTGGTCACTGCAGCGGTTATCCTGCCGTGCGAAACGCCGGGACTTGTTGGTCTTGATGATTCAAAGGCTATATCAAAGGCGGAGCGAGAACGGCTTGCTGAACAAATAAAAAGCGTCGCTATCGCTTATTCAGCGCATATCCAATCCGTCCATATGATTGATGAAATGAATATTTATGCCGCAACAAGGAATTCGATGGAACAGGCTGTAAAGGGACTTACTGTCAATCCCGATTTCGTCATTGCGGATGCCATGAAACTCGCTACGAATTGTCCTACAGAATCGGTCATTAAAGGTGATGCTTTGAGTTTAGCTGTGGCGGCTGCATCAATTATTGCAAAAACAACAAGAGATGCCATTATGGATAATTTACATAATGACTTTCCTATGTATAATTTTAAGAAAAATGCGGGATACGGGACTGCGGAACATGTTCTGGCGCTTCAAACACATGGACCGTGTGAACATCACCGTACAACTTTCGAACCTGTTAAATCAATGTTGGAGGGGAGGAAGGAAAATCGATGAATTTTCCTACTGCAGCAGTATCGGCAAGTCAGGGGGTGGGTGCCGTCCCGAATAGACTGCTGGCCTTGAATGAAGGTCAAATGGTCCATGGGCAGATTAAACAGCTTTTTCCGGGGCAAATGGCTGAAGTTCAAATTGGGGGACAAAAGGTATTCGCTAAACTGGAAGTCCCGATGAAAGCGGGAGACTCCTATTACTTTCAAGTAAATGCAGTTAAGCCAGAATTGCAACTGAAAATCATTTCAGGACCCCTTCAAGCTACAGAGGGACAGGCGCGCCAACTTGGTGGATTAATGGATGCGATGCAATTGCCAAAGACGCCAGAAATGCAAGCATTGCTGGCGTTCGTCATGAAAAATAAAATCCCGATGACGCGGGATAGTTTGCTAGAGGGGGAAGCATTATTAAAAGGTGTACCGCCAGCCACGCGGAATGAAGCACTCGCGTCACTTCAGAAGATGATTGAGCTGAAATTGCCGCTTACTGAGAATATCTTTCGGTCACTTTTAGGAGTTGAAACGAAAGAAGGTTTGCATAGTGTTTTGACTTCGTTGCGAAATGTGTTGGCCCTAGATAACACGGTCACGCCGCAAGTCAAAGATGCTATTTTATCTGCATTAGAGAAGATGGCCAAGCCCTTTGCGCAGGTGACAGGTGGAGCACTGCTGGGGCAATCCCTCCTCACATTACTGGATCGTTCTGCGCCAGGAGAAGAACGTTTTGCTATCCTGCAAATGCTGAAAAGTGCAGGTGTTTTACCGGAACGGACATCTCTTGCAAACCTACCGCAAGTGCTCGCTTCATTAATTTCAGGAGAAGGTGCAGCACGTCCAAGTAATACTTTGCCAGCATCACAACCAGTCCTGGGAGGACCGCAGGATGTTCAAGTCGCAAGTGTGAATAGACAGGCTGCCACCGTGCTCCAAGCGCCTCCAGCGTCATCGCCGATTGTGCAACAGGTGCTGACAGTGCTCAAGCAAATTGGAGAGGCTCCGCCAATTCAACAGAAAGTCCCGTTGGAAAATTTAAAAGCTTTGATTTCATCCGATCCGTTAACAAATGCGCAACAGAAACTGGTGCTCGCGGCAATGATTGACCGCGCCATAAAAGCGCAGCCGATTGCACAAACGCCAACGAAGTTTGCCCAAGAGTTCAGTCAGGCATTCACGCGGATAACGGCAGAAAATGCAGTTGCAGCTCCTTTCCAAGCTGGTCCCTTAGCAGAAGGTCCCAAAGAACAATTGCTAGCCCTACTCGGTCAACAAGGGACTGAGAAGTTGGCGGGGCTTCTGCAAACGGCGGAACGATCTGCAGACCCGGCTATCCAGAAAATGGTGCAGGTAGCAGAAGTCGCCGTTGCTTCGATGATTGATGGAAAAGCTGTGAAAGATGCGCTGCAAACAGTCATACGTTCATTCGGGCTCAATTATGAGGCGGGATTACTCGGGAAAGAACCTGATTTCGGACGTCTTGCGGAAATGTTAAAACCGCAGCTACTTGCTCTAATGCACGACTCATCTGTCTCGGTAGCTCTCCGTGATGCGGCAGAAACGGTCGTCACGAGGATGAATGGACAGCTACTCCAGTCGGGAGAAAACGGAGTGCAACATCAACTGATTATGCAAGTTCCGCTTGAGTTTTTCGGCAAGCGCATCGATGCTACTTTACAGTGGAACGGACAAATGCAAAAAGATGGAAACATTGATGCGGACTTTGCGCGGATTCTTTTTTATCTCGAACTCGACTCGATTGACAAGACGATTATTGACATGCAAGTCCAGAACAGGGTCGTGATGGTGACCGTCTTTAATGCGGATGATACGCTTAAGTCGATTGGAGGAGGACCACTTCAGGAAAGATTGAAAGAGGGACTTGAGTCGACGGGCTATAAATTATCAGGGGTATTCTTTAAGAATTTTATCGAGGAAGAAAAAAACGTGCAGAAACAGAAAAAAGCGATGAAAATCGATGGGCAAGGAGTTGACTTCCGCATATGACAGAAGAACGTCATACTCGAAAAGAGGCGGTTGCTCTTTCGTATGAACCATTTTCGGAAGGAGCCCCAAAAGTAGTAGCGAAAGGGAAAGGAAAAATCGCCGAAAATATATTGGAAAAAGCGAAGGCGAATAATATTCCCATTCAAGAAGATCCCAGCCTCGTTGAAATTTTAGGGCAGCTGAATGTTAATGAATCGATTCCCGAAGAATTGTACAAAGCAGTATCTGAAGTGTTTGCCTATATTTATCAGATTGACCGTCAACATGGAGGGAAAATAAAAAAGAAAGTTTGAAATAGATTCGACAAATTTCTACATTTGGAATTCAATTGTGGACATTGTTTGACATGTTTACTACAATGGATAAGGCAGTAAATTAAATAGCTTAGAAGTACGAATGGAGGATGTAAGATGAATATCCATGAATATCAAGGCAAACAGCTACTAAGAGAATATGGTGTAGCAGTTTCTAACGGTCTTGTTGCTTTCTCTCCTGAGGAAGCAGTAAAAGCGGCAAAGGAACTAGGTACAGACATTATCGTAGTTAAAGCACAAATCCACGCGGGTGGACGTGGGAAAGCGGGCGGCGTTAAGATTGCAAGAAATCTTGATGAAGTTCGTGCTTATGCTAAGGAATTGATTGGTAAGACACTTGTGACTCACCAAACAGGTCCAGAAGGTAAAGAGATCAAACGTCTTCTTATCGAAGAAGGTTCTGATATCAAAAAAGAATACTATCTTGGACTTGTCCTTGACAGTGCAACAGACCGTGTAACACTTATGGGTTCTGAAGAAGGCGGAATGGACATCGAGGAAGTTGCGGAAGCAACACCTGAAAAGATTTTCAAAGAAGTCATTGACCCAGTTGTTGGTTTGACTGGATTCCAAGCACGCCGCATGGCATATAACATGAACATCCCTACACACCTTGTAAACAAAGCAGCGAAATTCATGCTTGGACTTTACCAAGTGTTCGTAGAAAAAGATGCATCTATTGTTGAAATTAACCCACTAGTTGTAACAACTGGTGACGATGTACTTGCTCTTGACGCGAAATTCAACTTTGACGACAGTGCACTATACCGTCATAAAGATATCCAAGCACTTCGCGACTATGATGAAGAAGATCCAAAAGAAATCGAAGCTTCAAAATTTGACCTAAGCTATATTTCTCTTGACGGAAACGTCGGTTGTATGGTTAACGGTGCAGGTCTTGCAATGGCTACGATGGATACGATTAACTACTTCGGTGGTTCACCTGCAAACTTCCTTGACGTTGGTGGTAGTGCAACGGCTGAAAAAGTTACAGAAGCATTCAAAATCATCCTTTCTGATGCAAATGTCAAAGGGATTTTCGTTAACATTTTCGGTGGTATTATGAAGTGTGACGTTATTGCTGAAGGTGTTATTGCTGCATCTAAAGAAGTAGGTCTACAAGTACCACTTGTCGTTCGTCTAGAAGGTACAAACGTCGACTTAGGTAAAGCACTATTGAATGAATCAGGTTTGAACATCATCGCTGCCGATACGATGGCAGACGGTGCTAAAAAGATTGTAGAACTAGTAGGTTAAGAAAGGCAGGGACAAACGATGAGTATTTTTATTAACAAAGATACAAAAGTTATCGTACAAGGAATTACGGGTGCTACAGCACTTTTCCATACAGAACAAATGCTAGAGTACGGAACGAAAATTGTTGGCGGAGTTACACCTGGTAAAGGTGGAACTGAAGCGGCGGGTGTTCCTGTTTTCAACACAGTTGAAGAAGCTGTAAAAGCAACAGGCGCAAACGTATCAGTTATTTATGTTCCAGCTCCATTTGCTGCAGATGCAATCCTAGAAGCAGTAGAAGCAGAACTTGACATGACAATCTGTATTACAGAACATATCCCAGTACTTGATATGGTCAAAGTTAAGCGCTACATGGAAGGCAAGAAAACACGTCTTGTCGGTCCAAACTGCCCGGGTGTTATCACGGCAGACGAATGTAAAATCGGCATCATGCCTGGCTACATTAATACAAAAGGCCATGTAGGCGTTGTTTCACGTTCAGGTACACTGACGTATGAAGCAGTTCTTCAATTGACGAACGCTGGAATCGGACAGTCTACTTCTGTTGGTATCGGCGGAGACCCAGTTAACGGGACAAACTTCATCGACGTACTAAAAGAATTCAACGAAGACCCTGAGACATATGCAGTAGTTATGATCGGTGAAATCGGCGGAACTGGTGAAGAAGAAGCAGCTGCGTGGATTCAAGCGAACATGACGAAGCCTGTTGTTGGCTTTATCGGTGGTCAAACGGCTCCTGAAGGAAAACGTATGGGCCATGCTGGTGCCATCATTTCTGGCGGTAAAGGGACAGCTGCTGAAAAAATCAAAGCACTAAATGCTGCGGGCGTTGAAGTTGCGGACACGCCATCTGTTATCGGCGAAACATTAATTAAAGTTATTAAAGAAAAAGGTCTATACGAAAAGTGTAAAACACATTAATATAAAAGATGCAGCGTGCTAGTTTATGCGCTGCATCTTTTTTTCTACTATAAAAGGGAGGAATTCGATGGAACTGACAGATGCCGAAAGGCGATTGCTAGCGCTCCACTATGTATTTCCGGTGCCTTTGAACAGATTAAACAGACTTTACGAGATAGACCCCAATCTCGAAAAGTTATATGTTTACAAGGCGATTGAACTTGCTCATATCCTAAACATCTCGGTGTCAAAAGCAAGTCAATTGAAAGACAGTCTACACCGTAATGCCGATACCCCCTACGAAGAATTATATGAGCGGAATGCGATCACCCCAATCCCGTTCACAAATCCCTTATACCCTGACCAGCTACTCGTACTTATCGATCCTCCGGCAGTCCTCTATGCAAAAGGGGATCACGCATTACTTGCGAAACAATTTAAAGTGGCTATTATTGGAGCGCGGAAAGCAACTGTTTATTCACAAGAAGTAATGTCTCTTATCGTGCCTCCACTTGTTGAAAATGGAGCTGTTATCGTATCGGGACTTGCAACAGGAGCCGACACGATGGCGCATGTAGCAGCACTTAAATTCGGCGGTAAAACAATTGCAGTACTTGGGCATGGATTGTTCCATCTTTACCCGAAAGAGAATCGTGCACTCGCCGAAAGAATAGCACTAAATCATCTTCTAATTACAGAATATCCACCATATGTAAACCCGGAACGTTGGACTTTTCCGATGCGCAATCGTATCATAAGCGGGTTGTCAGATGCAGTCGTTGTCACCGAATCTGCAGATAAAAGCGGAACGATGAGCACGGTCGAGCATGCACTTGAGCATGGGAAAGATATCTATGCAGTTCCCGGACCTATCACATCACTGCTATCAGCAGGCCCAAATAGGTTGATAGATGAAGGTGCAAGGCCGCTGTGGAACGGGTTCCAAATCGTCGAATCACTCGTTTTCAACGGTTGAATAAAACTCTTTTTTATTGAAAAGGTTGCTTTAATCTCAAAACTGGTATACATTTTGCAACAGATATTCTTTTGATGAATAAATACGAAACCTCTCTAAGGAGGCATACACTTAATGGCAGACTACCTAGTAATTGTGGAATCGCCCGCAAAGGCAAAAACGATTGAACGCTATCTCGGAAAAAAATATAAAGTGCGTGCATCACTTGGGCATTTGCGTGATCTTCCTCGCAGTCAGATGGGCGTAGATACTGAAAATGATTTTGAACCGAAATACATTACGATTCGCGGCAAAGGCCCGATTCTTCAAGACTTGAAAAAAGAAGCTAAAAAAGCTAAAAAAATCTTTCTCGCAGCTGACCCCGACAGAGAAGGGGAAGCAATTGCGTGGCATTTGGCAAACCAGCTCGGCGTAGATATCGAATCAGATTGTCGAGTCGTCTTCAATGAAATAACAAAAGAAGCGATTAAAGAGTCATTTAAGAATCCGCGTCCAATCGATATGGATCGTGTCGATGCTCAACAAGCCCGTCGTATTTTGGATCGGCTTGTAGGCTACAACATCAGTCCTATCCTGTGGAAAAAAGTGAAAAAAGGGTTATCCGCTGGCCGGGTTCAATCTGTCGCACTTCGTATGATTATCGACAGGGAAAATGAAATCAATGCGTTCGTCCCTGAAGAATACTGGAGCATTTCCGGCCAATTCGAAAAGGACGACACTACATTCGAAGCGGAGTTCTTCGGTGATTTGAAGAAAAAATTGAAACTGACAGACAAGCAGCAGGTCGACGACATTTTAAGTCAATTAAACGGAGACACATTCGATATTGCAAATGTTGTTAAAAAAGAGCGTAAACGAAATCCGGCATTACCATTCACTACTTCATCTTTGCAACAGGAAGCGGCACGAAAGCTGAACTTCCGAGCGAAAAAAACGATGATGCTTGCCCAACAGCTCTATGAAGGGATCAACCTTGGGAAAGAAGGTCAAGTCGGTCTCATAACGTACATGAGAACGGACTCGACTAGAATTGCCGATAGCGCGAAAGAGGAAGCAAGATCATTCATCGAAACAATGTATGGGGAAGAATTTGTAGCGACATCGAAGCCGGTAGCGAAAAGTACAGCGAAAACGCAAGACGCGCACGAGGCGGTACGCCCAACGTCTGTTATGCGACCACCTGCTGCTATGAAAACAGTATTGTCAAGGGATCAACTACGTCTTTACAAACTCATATGGGAACGACTTGTCGCCAGTCAAATGGCACCAGCAGTACTCGACACGGTTGCGGTAGATCTTGTGAATGGTGATGTCCGCTTTAGGGCGAACGGTTCGCAAGTTAAATTCCAAGGGTTCATGAAAGTGTATGTTGAAGGTGATGATGATAAGGAAGAGGAGAAAGACCGCATCCTCCCGGCGCTTGAAGAAGGCGAACAAGTGAATTTTAGTGAAATCGATCCCAAACAGCACTTTACTCAGCCGCCACCAAGATTTTCGGAAGCGAGATTAGTCAAGACGCTAGAGGAACAGGGAATAGGTCGTCCATCAACGTACGCACCGACGCTCGACACAATCCAAAAACGAGGCTATGTGGTCCTTGATGCGAAAAGATTCCTCCCGACAGAGCTTGGCGGTATCGTTCACCAGGCTGTAGATCAATACTTCCCGAATATTATTGACCTTGAATTTACCGCTCAAATGGAAAAAGAACTTGATAATGTGGAGCATGGTCTGATTAAATGGAAGAAGGTTATTGGCAACTTCTATGGCGACTTTGAAAAACATGTGCAAATCGCAGATGCAGAGATGGAAAAAATCGAAATCAAAGATGAACCAGCCGGCGAAGACTGCGAGAAATGCGGTTCCCCTATGGTTTATAAATTGGGTCGATACGGCAAATTCATGGCCTGTTCCGATTTTCCGGAATGCCGCAATACGAAAGCCATTATCAAACCAATCGGTGTGACGTGTCCAACATGTAAAGAAGGACAGGTCGTCGAACGGAAAAGTAAGACGAAACGTATATTCTATGGCTGTGATAGATATCCGGAATGTGAATACGTTTCATGGGATAAGCCGATTACGAGACCGTGTCCGAAATGTGAAAGTACGCTAGTTGAGAAAAAACTTAAAAAAGGTGTACAGATTCAATGTACAGAATGTGATTATAAAGAAGATACGCAGTGATATGGAAAAGCGGAAGCGCCTGGTAGACCCGAAAAGCGCTGGAGGGACTAAAGATAAAGGTGCACTTTGCCTTTAACTTAAGGCCTGAAGCGACTCGGGGGGCTAGGAGCTGGAGTCTAGACAACAAAGAAAAGCGAAGGGCGCCGTTCAGATGCGGCAGGCATAAGGTGGTTTGGCGAAGCTGCGCTCTATGCCGCACAGCCGAAACGCCTTTCGAGGAACTCAGCCTAAGTACGCCGCGTCCTGCGGCAATAAGGAGGGATGCAGTTCAATCCCTCCCCGCTGAGTGACCTACATCCTGTAGGCCTCCGAGCATCTGGCGCCCGGAGCTAGACAAAAAGAACACTAGAGAGAAGGTGACGGGATGACACCCATCGTAAATGTGATAGGTGCAGGCCTCGCAGGGAGTGAGGCTGCATGGCAAATAGCTAGCCGTGGAGTAAATGTGCGTTTATATGAAATGCGACCGGTAAAACAGACGCCTGCGCACCACACAGACAAATTTGCTGAGCTTGTGTGCAGTAACTCATTGCGCGCGAACAATTTGACGAATGCAGTTGGTATTATTAAGGAAGAAATGAGAATGCTTGACTCGCTCATTATACGTGCAGCTGACGCTTGCGCGGTTCCTGCTGGAGGAGCATTGGCCGTTGACCGCCACGAGTTCGCTGGTAATGTGACAGACACGATTCGAAACCATCCACTTATCGAAGTTATCAATGAAGAAGTGACGGAACTGCCGGAAGGCATTACGATTATTGCGACAGGTCCGCTGACATCACCGGCACTTGCTGAACAAATTCGTAAACTGACAGGTGAGGAATATTTATATTTCTATGATGCAGCAGCACCAATTATAGAAAAAGACTCAATCGATATGGACAAAGTTTATTTGAAATCCCGATATGATAAAGGCGAAGCAGCCTATTTAAACTGTCCAATGGATGAAGAAGAATTCGAACGTTTTTATAATGCGCTAGTGGCGGCAGAAATCGTACCGCTTAAGGAGTTCGAAAAAGAAATCTACTTCGAAGGATGTATGCCGGTGGAAGTGGTCGCCCAACGCGGTGCGCAAACGTTGTTATTCGGCGCACTTAAACCAGTTGGACTTGAACATCCGGTAACAGGAAAACTCGCAAAAGCGGTCATTCAGCTCCGTCAAGATGATGCTGCTGGTACCTTGTATAACATCGTAGGATTTCAAACACATATGAAATGGGGCGCGCAAAAGGAAGTTATCCGCCTTATCCCAGGTCTTGAAAACGTTGAAATCGTTCGCTATGGTGTAATGCATCGCAACACATTTATTAACTCACCACGTGTACTCGATGCGACTTACCAGTTAAAGGCGAATTCTAATGTGTTTTTCGCGGGACAGATGACAGGCGTTGAAGGATATGTCGAATCGGCAGGTTCAGGCCTTATTGCCGGAATAAACGCTGCCAATCTAGCACTTGGAAAAGAACTAGTCCTTTTCCCACACGAAACGGCACTTGGAAGCATGGCGAGATATGTTACCGAGGCCAATCCGACCAACTTCCAGCCGATGAATATCAACTTTGGTCTTTTTCCGGAACTTGGTAAACGAGTTAGGACTAAATTGGAACGTGCCGAGAAGCATGCAGAACGTGCGCTTAAAGCGATTAGTGAGTTCCAGTTAGTATCATTATCTTGAATAGTTTGTTTTTTTTAGGAGAAGGCTAGAGGAAGTATTCCTAGCCTTCTTCTTTTTAATGTCTAGGAAATTATTAAGTCTCGTACTGTGAATAAGTTGAAACTTAGGGAAATGACACCTAGAGTAAAGTGCTTTGAGGTGGCAGATACTTGCGGTTTTATCCTGTATATGAACAAATTGTGTCGGGAACAAGAACAAATTGAAAGAGGTCAGACTTCTTAACGATTGATAGTTGCCGTACGAACAACATGTATTGTATAGTGAATCGTGGATGACTTTCGAATTTCTGGATTAGTCGCTATCTTTCGGCTATTAGTCAACTCGCTTTACTATGGCGTTTCGTAAATAATGTGTTATTATTCAAATGACTCGAAATACTTTAATAACTTAAAGGCTTTTTATTCAGGGGGGTGAAGTGTATGACAGTACAACCTTCTATCATCCGTGATGAATACATTTCGTACGTACGCTTAGAAAAGAACTATTCATTTTACACAGTGTCAGAGTATGAAAAAGATGTTGATGCATTTTTGTCATTTCTGGAAGTTGAAGGAATTACGGATTTGAACGATGTGACTTATCCTGAAGCAAGACTTTATGCTACTGAACTGTATGACTTGGGTTTATCGAGAGCATCGATTTCTAGAAAAATATCTTCTATCCGTTCCTTTTTTAAATTTTCAAATGACAGGTTTGGCATTGGTGATAGTGCATTTCGTTCACTCCATCATCCGAAGAAGGAAGAACGACTTCCGGCTTTTTTTTATGAAGAGGAAATGGAGTCTTTATTTTCATCCTGTGAGGGGGAAGATAGAAAGTCTTTGCGTGATTTTGCACTCCTTGAATTACTTTATGCAACCGGCATGCGGGTCAGCGAGCTGACAGCTGTCAAAATGCACGATATCGATGACCACCTCGGCATTGTTTTGGTAATGGGAAAAGGGCGTAAGGAACGATATGTACCATTCGGGAGTTTTGCGCAATCTGCACTGGATGGTTATCGTGAGAAAAGCAGACTGAATTTGATGAAACAGAAAGAACATGACATGCTGTTCGTCAATTTACGGGGAGACCCACTGACTGACCGGGGTGTGCGCCATATCTTAAGCATGATGATGGAACGCGCATCACTTCACTCTAAAATCTATCCACATATGATTCGCCATTCTTTTGCAACCCACCTTTTGGCAGGGGGCGCCGACATGAGAACCGTTCAGGAACTACTTGGACATAGTCACTTATCTTCAACGCAAGTGTATACACATATAACAAAAGAGCATTTACGGAAAACATATATGAATACGCATCCGCGAGCATAGGAGGATGATCTGATGGAATTCCATGCAACGACAATCTTTGCCATTCGCCATGAAGGGTCTAGTGCCATGTCAGGCGATGGGCAAGTGACGGTAGGAAACGCAGTCGTCATGAAACATACGGCGAAAAAAGTCCGCCGAATTTTTGGTGGCAAAGTACTGGCAGGTTTTGCGGGCTCGGTAGCGGACGCTTTCACGCTATTCGAATTGTTCGAAGCCAAACTGACAGAGTACAATGGGAACCTTCAAAGGGCTTCTGTTGAACTTGCGAAAGAATGGCGTGGTGACCGAATTTTACGGAAACTCGAGGCAATGCTACTTGTTATGGATAATGAGCGTTTGTTACTCGTATCTGGAACAGGAGAAGTGATTGAACCGGATGATGGTGTTTTGGCAATCGGTTCAGGTGGCCATTACGCACTTGCGGCCGGCAGGGCTTTGAAAAAGTATAGCGGGCATTCGCTCACTGCTGCAGAAATTGCCCAAGCGGCACTAGAAACGGCTGCAGAAATATGCGTTTTCACGAATGATCATATTATTGTGGAGGTACTCGAATGATAAAGAGACAAGAGCTGACACCCAAGGAATTGACTGCACATCTCGACAGATATATTATCGGTCAAGACAAAGCCAAGCGTGCAGTGGCTGTAGCCATCCGTAACAGGTACAGAAGAAGTCTGCTTTCTGATGACGAGAAAAGTGAAATCATACCTAAAAACATACTTATGATTGGACCTACAGGTGTTGGAAAGACTGAAATCGCGAGAAGAATCGCTAAGCTAGTAAATGCTCCATTCTTGAAAATCGAAGCGACGAAGTTTACTGAAGTAGGCTATGTAGGCCGTGATGTCGAGTCGATGATAAGAGACTTAACTGAAGCAGGTGTTCGAATTGTTCGAGAAGAGCAGCGTGAAGCTGTGAAAGGGCACGCGGTTATTCTTGCAGAAGAACGGCTAATCGAATTACTTGTTCCCGAAAAAAAGAAAACGGGTGGTATGCAAAACCCGTTCGAAATGCTGTTTGGCCAAAAAGCAGAGCAGGAAGAACCTGATTATGCAGAAGTAGCCGAAGTGAAGCGTAAGCGCTCTGAGATTGCGACGAGTCTTAAAGCGGGAGAACTTGAAGAACAAATGGTCACTGTAGAAGTTTCTGCACAGCAACCATCCATGTTTGACGCTTTACAAGGGTCGGGTATGGAACAGATGGGTGCGAATATGCAAGACGCTCTTTCTTCCCTTATGCCGAAAAAGACAGTCAAACGGAAGATGAAAGTGAAGGATGCTCGAATTGCACTTGAAGCAGAAGAGGCCGACAAACTGATTGATCATGATGAAATCTCAAGACGAGCAATCGAGCTTACAGAGCAGTCAGGTATCATCTTCATTGATGAAATGGACAAAATTGCAAGTCGGGGTGGAAGTGGTTCGTCAGCCGATGTTTCACGAGAAGGCGTTCAACGGGACATTTTACCAATCGTTGAAGGCTCGACTGTTTCGACTAAGTACGGTACAGTAAAGACCGATTTCATTTTGTTTATTGCGGCAGGGGCGTTCCACATGTCAAAACCCTCCGATATTATTCCGGAACTACAAGGACGCTTTCCAATTCGGGTTGAACTTGAAAAGCTGACAAAGAATGATTTTGAACGTATTTTAAAAGAGCCTGCTTTTTCACTTATCCGTCAATACGAAAAATTGCTCAATACGGAAAATATTGTTTTGGATTTTACTGATGAAGCAATCAGCCGACTTGCTGAAATTGCATTTGAAGTGAATGATGATACGGAGAATATCGGTGCAAGACGTCTACATACAATCTTGGAGAAACTGCTCGAAGAACTATCGTATGAAGCGGCTGATATCGGACCGGCAACAATCAAAATAACACCCGCGTATGTCGATGAAAAGCTGAAAGATATCGCAAAAAATAAAGATTTGTCACAATTTATACTTTAATCGAAACGTTTTAGTTTATTTAATGATTAAAAACCTTTAGAATATTCTTTAAACGCTGAGCAACTATTATGAGGAGGAAAAAAACAAATGAATTTATTATCAAAAACACGTGAAATTAACGCAATGCTACAAGAATCGGCAGGAAAACCAGTAAACTTTAAAGAAATGGCTGAGAAGCTTAGTTCTGTTATCGACTGTAATGCATTCATCGTAAGCAGAAAAGGGAAATTACTTGGTTTAGAAATACACCACCAAATCGAAAACGAACGCATGAAGCAAATGTTCGTTGATCGTAAATTCCCTGAGGAATATACAACTCGTTTGTTTGATGTAAGAGAAACATCTTCGAATCTGGATGTATACAGTTCACACACAGTCTTCCCAGTTGAAAATCGTGAACTCTTCAAAGATGGCTTAACAACAATTGTTCCAATCGTTGGTGGCGGTGAACGCCTTGGTACACTAATCTTGGCTAGACTTAAAGACGATTTCCAAGATGATGATTTGATCCTTGCGGAATATGGTGCGACTGTTGTGGGAATGGAAATTTTACGTGAGAAATCAGAGAAAATTGAAATCGAAGCACGTAGTAAGGCAGTTGTTCAAATGGCTATCAATTCACTTTCTTATAGTGAACACGAAGCGATTGAACACATTTTCCATGAGCTTGATGGCAATGAAGGTCTACTAGTAGCATCTAAAATTGCAGACCGTGTAGGTATTACACGTTCAGTAATCGTAAATGCACTTCGTAAACTTGAGAGTGCCGGCGTAATCGAATCTCGTTCACTAGGAATGAAAGGGACATATATCAAAGTCCTTAATAATAAATTCCTTGAAGAACTTGAAAAACAAAAATCATAAGTTTGTAATAGATGCAAAAAACACTTCTTCCGAATTTGGAAAGAAGTGTTTTTTGTTATTAATTTAAAGTGCAATAAACTGAATCGACTGACATTTTTTAGAGGGTATATAAGTAATGGATAAATAGTGACTTTAGAACTAAGGATAAAAATTGTATAGTTAACCAACTTTGAAAAAGGTTGTTTTGGACTAACAGATATTACTCTTCTTATATAGACAAGAAACAACAAAATCCGCTACAATAAGAATATGTGTTAAGACTACTAGATTAGCAATACATAGCGGATAATTATTGATTCACCAATAGAGGGAACATGAGGTGGAAGCAATGAATTTATTTGGATCAATGATAACGCAATTGGAGCGAGGATTGGATTATTCTGCAACAAAAGGGAAAGTGATTTCGCAGAATATAGCAAATATCGACACGCCGAATTATAAAGCGAAAAATGTCAGTTTCAATGAGGTTTTTGCAAATGTGCAAGCGAATTCGTTAAAAGCTTATAAAACAGACGAACGGCATATCAATTTTAAATCGAATGGGACGAGCCCTGGTGTTTCCAGTTATTCCAATCTTCGCTATCGACAAGATGGAAATGGTGTGGATATGGATAAGGAACAGGCAGATCTTGCGGCTAACCAAATTTACTATAACGCAGTTGTAGATCGGATTAACGGAAAGTTCAATACGTTACAAAATGTTATTAAAGGAGGTCGTTGACGTTGACGATATTCCATAGCTTAAATACGTCCGCATCTGCATTGACTGCGCAACGCATGCGGATGGATGTTATTTCATCCAATATGGCGAACATCGATACAACTCGCGGGAAAATGGTTGATGGTGAATGGCAACCCTATCGTCGTAAATCGGTTACATTCCAACCGCGAGAAGGGCAATTCTCATCGATGTTAAATGCGTCGATGGGTAAACAAATAAAAGGATCAGCAGGATATGGCGTTTCGGTTTCTAGGATTAAAGAAGATACCGAAACGCCATTTAAACTTGTCTTTGATCCATCCCATCCCGATGCAAATGATGAAGGATATGTGTCAATGCCGAATGTCGATCCGCTACGGGAAATGATTGACCTGATGTCCGCTACACGTTCTTATGAAGCAAATGTAACTGTAATTAATGCTAATAAATCAATGCTTATGAAAGCACTTGAAATCGGCAAATAATGATACTGGAAGGATGATACCCTAATGGCTATACAACCTATTTTTAATCCTGCGCAATCAGCAGGATTACTTAAGATGGAAAATCAAATGAAAACAGAGCCAACTCCCTATGAGGCTCAACAAAGTTTCGGAACTTTTTTAAAAAATGCGATTCAAGAAGTTAATAATAAACAATCAGATTCAGATATGATGACAGAAAAACTAGTGCGTGGTGGGGATGTCGAACTTCATGATGTCATGATTACATCACAAAAGGCGACGATTACGTTAAATGCAACGATGGAAGTGCGGAATAAAGTAATTGAAGCGTACCAAGAAATCATCCGGATGCCAGTTTGATTGTACGCGACATTGAGTTGTCCATTTTTGAATTACGCAAGCTGACCGGGGGATTACAATGAATGAAAGATTGACGAAAATCAGAGCGGATCTTCAAACGTTTTGGTCAAGTCGTACTAAAAAACAAAAAGTTACTTATATCGGATCTACTGTAGCCGTTATTTTAATAGCCGCTTTCTTGACGTACTTTCTATCAAGGACGGAATATGTGCCACTCTATACGGAGGTATCTCGGGCAGAAATCGGGCGCATTAAAGAACAGTTAGATGCTCAAGGGGTGAAAAATAAGGTTGCGCCGGGTGGAACTTCGATACTGGTGCCACGGGAAAACGTAGATTCCTTACTTGTGTCACTTGCAGCAGAAGGGTTTCCGAATTCAGGAATGATTGATTACTCGTTCTTTGCAGAAAATGCGGGATTTGGAACGACGGATAACGAGTTCAATATGATTAAGCTTGCATCGATGCAAACTGAACTTGCGAACTTGATTAAAGGAATCGAAGGTGTGAAAGATGCAAAAGTGATGGTCACATTGCCGACAGAAAGTGTTTTCTTGAATGAGACTACGCAACAGGCAAGTGCGTCGATTATGTTGAAAACCGATGCGGGACATCAATTTACTGAACCACAAATTACTGCACTTTATAATCTAATATCGAAAAGTATACCGAATCTGTCGACCGATGATATTGTCATCATGAACCAGTACTCCGAGTATTTTGACTTGAAGGCGACCGATAATGCATATGGACCTAGCATTGCGGATCAAATGACGCTCAAAAAGACAATCGAACGTGATTTGCAACGCCAAGTACAGATGATGCTTGGAACAATGATGGGACAAGATAAAATTGTTGTCTCAGTCACAACAGATATTGACTTCCAACTTGAAAACAGGGAAGAGAATTTAGTGTTGCCTGTTGACGAGGAGAGTATGGAAGGAATTGCACTTAGCGTACAGCGTCTTACGGAGTCGTTTACAGGAAACGGACCAGTCGAGGGTGGGACTCCAGCTGGGGAAGACCCTACAGATAATGGAACCGGCTATGTAGAAGGGTCATTTTCAAACGGCGATTATGAAAAAATCGAAGAAACGGTTAACAATGAAGTGAACCGGATCCGTAAAGAAATTGTTGAAAGCCCTTATAAGATTCGCGATATCGGAATCCAGGTAATGGTTGAACCACCAACTGCAGATGATCCAACATCAATGCCACCGGGAATGCAAGACGATGTCCAGCGCATACTGGAGACAATCATTCGCACATCCATCGACAAAGAGGCTGCTGGAGCATTGACTACAGAGGAACTGAATGACAAGATTGCCGTTTCTATTCAGTCTTTTAATGGCAAGGCGGTCGACTTGTCTACACCGAAGTCCGTAATCCCGTGGTGGATTTACGTGATTGGTGGGGTACTCCTTCTTATTATCGGTATTCTTGTGTTTATGTTCATCAGGAATCGCCGAAAAGCGGAAGAGCTAGAAGAACAACTGATTATGGATGCTCAGCTTGCAACATTTGATGTAGATGACATTAATAACGAACTTGAAACAGAAGGAACTGTCCGCAGGAAACAACTCGAGAAGATGGCAAAAGACAAACCAGAAGAATTTGCCAAACTATTGCGTACATGGATAGCCGAGGAATGAGGGAGGGATGGATGAACTGTGGTTAAGAAAGAAAAAGGCATGACCGGAAAACAAAAAGCAGCACTTCTGCTCATTTCCCTCGGTCCAGAAGTATCAGCAGCAATTTATAAGCATTTGAATGAAGACGAAATTGAACGCCTAACGCTTGAAATTTCAGGTGTTAAAAAAGTTGAAGCATCCGTGAAAGAAGAAATTATCGAAGAGTTTCATAACATCGCACTTGCTCAGGATTATATCTCGCAAGGCGGTATAGGATATGCGAAGACGATACTTGAAAAAGCGCTTGGAAAAGATCATGCGCAAGCAATTATCAATCGCTTAACATCTTCCTTACAAGTGCGACCTTTCGATTTTGCTAGACGTGCCGATCCATCACAAATTTTGAATTTCATCCAAAATGAGCATCCGCAAACCATTGCGCTGATCTTGTCCTATTTAGAGGCGGAACAGGCCGGAATGGTTCTGTCAGCATTGCCACAGGAAATGCAGGCAGATATCGCGAAAAGAATTGCAACGATGGATTCGACTTCACCAGAGGTCATCAGTGAGATTGAAGCGGTACTTGAGCGAAAACTATCTTCAACTGTAACGCAGGATCACACGGAAACGGGTGGCATCGATGCAGTCGTCGAAGTGCTTAATGGAGTTGACAGAACTACAGAGAAAACGATTCTTGATGCACTTGAAATTCAAGATCCGGAACTCGCAGAAGAAATTCGGAAACGCATGTTTGTCTTCGAAGATATTGTTACATTGGACAACCGTTCAATTCAACGAATTATCCGCGATTGTGAAAATGAGGATCTAATCCTTTCACTGAAAGTGTCGAGTGAAGAAGTGAAAGAAGTCTTGTTCAGAAACATGTCCCAACGGATGGCAGAATCGTTCCAGGAAGAGATGGGAGTCATGGGACCTGTCCGATTGAAAGATGTCGAAGAGGCCCAATCTCGTATTGTAAGCACGATTCGTAGATTGGAAGAATCGGGTGAAATAATAATCGCTCGTGGTGGAGGAGATGACATCATTGTCTAACGTATTTCGTTCATTCAATACGATATTGGAAGAGGGAGAAACGAAAGAAATCTCAATTCGCAGCCTTTCGATTTCGAAGGAAGTCGATACGGAAGTAAGTTTGTCATTAGATTCCATACTTGTTGAACGGGACCGCTTATTGAAAGAGGCTAACACAGTAATTGAGCAGGAAAAAGAGGTAATCGAACGGTTGAGACAAACTGCTACTGAAGATATTTTTTCAATGCAAGCAGCCTGGCAGAACGAAAAAACGGTACTTCAGCAACAAGCATATGATGAAGGGTTTCAAGTCGGTTACGAAGAGGGACGTAATAAGTCATTATCGGAAATGACAGCCTCTATCAGTACTGCAAATGAAACGACGGTTTTATCCTATGAAAATGCGCGTCAATATCTTGTCAGCCAGGAGCGCATCATTCTCGATCTTGCGATGCTTACCGCGGAACGGATTATTGGACAAACACTCCAAGACGATAAGGAAGTTTATTTATCAGTTGTAAAAAGAGCATTGAAAGAGACGCGTGAAATGAAAGAAATTAAATTGTATGTGTCGCTCGACTATTACGAACTTGTTTCTGATAGTCGTTCTGAACTCGCATCAATTTTCCCGCCGAATGTACCATTCCTGATATTTGCAAATGATGATTTCGAATCAATGGAGTGTTATATCGAAACAAATCATGGCCGGATTGTAGTTAGCATAGACGAACAGTTGAATGAATTAAGGGAGAAACTCATCGGTATCATGGAAAGTGGTGACTGACGATGAAAAAAGCAGAAGATTTGATTGCGGTCATTCCAAATGTAAAGACTTTCAAAAAACTGGGGCGTGTTGTCCGTGTTGTGGGTTTGATGATTGAGTCACAAGGTCCTGAAAGTTCAATCGGGGATGTCTGTCATATCCATTTAAATAATATAGGCAACAAAGATTCGATTATTAAGGCGGAAGTTGTCGGATTCAAGGAAGAAATCGTCATTCTGATGCCCTATACAAATATTCGTGATATATCCAGCGGGTGCCTTGTTGAAAGTTTGGGCAAACCGCTTGAAATTAAAGTAGGGATGAATTTAGTAGGGAAAGTACTAGATTCAATGGGAAATCCAATCGATAACAGCATTCTTCCGAGAGGATTGACGACTGTTAGGACAGAGCAAGATCCTCCTAATGCCCTTACGCGTCCCCCAATCAGCGAAAAACTCGCGGTGGGTGTCAAGGCCATTGATGGCATGTTGACAGTTGGTAAAGGTCAGCGGGTAGGGATTTTTGCGGGGTCAGGCGTTGGGAAAAGCACATTGCTCGGGATGATTGCCCGCAATACGACAGCCGATTTGAATGTCATTGCGCTAATTGGTGAGCGTGGCCGTGAAGTCCGTGAATTCATCGAACGTGATCTTGGACCTGAAGGCATGAGCAGGTCGATTGTTGTTGCTACAACATCTGACCAGCCTGCACTAATGCGTATTAAAGGAGCATTTACAGCAACAGCAATCGCTGAGTATTACAGAGACAAAGGCATGAACGTTATGCTTATGATGGACTCTGTCACACGGGTAGCGATGGCGCAGCGTGAAATAGGACTAGCTGTCGGAGAACCGCCTGCTACACGCGGCTATACACCTTCAGTCTTTGCTATCTTGCCAAAATTGCTGGAACGTACAGGTACCAATGAGCACGGCTCCATCACGGCGTTCTATACAGTTCTTGTGGATGGCGATGATATGAACGAACCAATTGCTGATGCGGTCCGAGGAATCCTAGACGGTCACATTGTACTCGATCGGACGCTTGCGAACAAAGGCCAATATCCAGCGATCAATGTTTTGAAAAGTGTTAGCCGGCTCATGAACCATATTGCAGATCCAGCGCATGTCAAAGCAGCAGAAAGATTGCGCGAACTATATTACACCTATAATAAATCCGAAGATCTTATTAATATCGGAGCTTATAAACGCGGGACGTCTAAAGAAATTGATCAAGCAATTGAATTTGAACCACTTATAACAAACTTTTTAAAACAAGGTTTCAAAGATAATATTTCAATTGAAGACAGTATAGCTGAGCTCGTATCGCTCGGTGCTGGAGGCGGGAACGTATGAAGCCGTATAATTACCGCTTTGAAAAGGTGCTGACTTTCCGCGAACAAGAAAAAACTGAAACTGAAGTGGAATTTAAAGGATCGGTTGAGGCATTCGAAACAGTGGCCACTAAACTGTATGAACTACTGAAAAAGAAAGAAGACACACTTAGCGAGCAGCAGGTCAAGATGGCTGTCGGTTTTTCTGTTAATGAAATTCATTATTATTCGCGCTTCATTGGCAGTTTAGAGAAAAGAATCGCAGAAGTGCAACAGCAAGTCATGCAAGCACGCTCAAAAATGAATTGGTACGAGAATAAACTTTTGGAGAAGACACTTGAAGTTCGAAAGTTTGAAAAAATGAAAGAAAAAGATCGCGAACATCATCGCACTGAAATGGAACAGCTAGAAGCGATTCAGCTTGATGAATTGTCGACGTTGAAGTTCCGAAGAAGAGAAAATGGGTGATAATTTGGTGAAAAAGACTAATCAAACAGAACAAGTATCTAGCGTAGAACAAGAGGAGAAAAGCGGCACCTTCCAAAAAATTTTACTTTGGGTACTGATTCCACTGTTATTCACAACTGCGCTAGTTTTAATCATTGCGAAATTTGCAGATGTCAATGTATTCGACAAAGCGAAAGAGTTGTCTGGTAACTTGCCTTTCATCGCTGAAAAGAAGGAAGAAGTTCCTAATGCGGGTGATCTCGTCCTTGAAGAGCGAGTCGTGACGATGCAGGCGGAAATTCAAGAGAAAGAAGCTCAACTGTTCAAGGTCCAGCAAGACCTGGATAAGTCAGCTAGTGAGAATGAAAAACTGCTGATTGAACAAGAAAAGCTCCTTGATGAAATCGCAGTGCTGGTGCGCGATAAAGATAACTCCAAACAAGAATTCAATGAAATCGTAACTACGTTTGAGCAAATGTCTGCAAAATCGTCCGCACCTGTCATTACGAAAATGAGCGATGCTGAAGCAATACGCATCCTAACGAACTTGAAATCGGCGACACTTGCTTCTATTCTTGAAAAAATGTCACCGGAAGATGCGGCGAAATATATGACGATGATGACAAAATAATGGAGACTCTACACAGTTACTTTTGAAGGGAGGTGAATAGGTGAACATCGCATCATTAAAAGCAATGGCTAGAATGAACGTGCAAACTTCGTCGAATAATGTGCAGTCGCGTCAGCCAGCAACAAATTCATTTGGATCGGTTTTCAGCAGTATTACTGGAAATGTCCCATTAGCTGTCGCTCCCGTACAGGAACTGACTGTCAGCGGGATAACTGATGAATCGATAATGGCAATTTTTAATGCAACTTCTATTGAAGAGCTTGGGACTGCTATTAAAGACCTAACAGGTGGCGAAAGTAAATTAGACTCAATTTCCAATCTAGGTAATCTGGAAGAGCTTGCAATTTTACTTGGACTTGAACCGAAACAATTGATTGAAAGCTTGCTGCAATTATTAGAACAAGCAGGTCTTGACGAAGAGGAACTGTCGACGGTGTCTAATACGAATGACCTTTGGGCGGTATTGAATGCTATTGATAAGGTGGCTCCTCAGTTTTTCGGACAATTGACTGATGCACTTGAAGCAAAAGGTGGAATACCGAAACAACAGGCGGTAGAATTATTGACGTTGCTAAAAACAGCAGAACTTGTGGCGCCAACAACCGATTTGTTAATGAAGCAGGAACAACAATTGTTCACACTGCAGGGCTATCTTGCGAAAACGGGTGAACATTGCGAAAAAGTACTTAATTCTAGCGGTTCTGCGAAGAATGGCATGGTACAATTGATGGAGTCGAAAAGTGTAGTCCGGTTTGTCGTTCCAGTAGAAGAAGGGCGAACAATGACGGATGATGGAACGCCCAAAGATGCATCGCAACAAATTGCCAGTAGCGCATTCGGTACTGTGGTAACAGCAAAAGGTGAACTTACACTTACTGAAGTAGAAAATCGCAATAACGCACGAAATGAAGCCTTGATCAAAGAAATGCAAACTATTTTTAAACGTTCGAATTTCGGTCAAACTGACGGGACGAATCGCCTGCTGATCAAACTATATCCAGAACATCTGGGGCAAGTTCGAATTGAATTGCTACAGGTAAATGGGATCATGACAGCACGAATTCTTGCATCCACTGCACTGGGTAAAGAAATGATCGATAGTCAGTTGCATCAGCTTAGAAGCGCATTCCTTCAACAAAATCTGCAAGTAGAACGAATCGACGTTTCTCAGACGTTGCAAGATACAGCAAAAAATGATCGTGACCAAGCGTTTAATCAGCACTTCAGAAAAGAAGGGCAAGAGTCAGACGAGCAACAGGAAAAAAACGATGAAGAAGAAATGACGTTCCAAGAATATATGATTGATTTGGGGGTGTAACGAATGACGATTGTAGAACAAAAACCGATTTCGGGATCAGATTATTTAATTAATAAGCAGCGGAATGAGCGTAAAACCGGTGACGGAGTTATGGGGAAAGATGATTTCATGAAATTACTCATTGCCCAATTGCAAAATCAGGATCCGACGAACCCAATGAAAGACAATGAGTTTATCGCACAAATGGCACAATTTTCGGCACTTGAACAGACGATGAACTTATCCAAGTCATTTGAAAAGTTCGCAGAAGCGCAAAGTCAGTCACAACTCATCCAGTACAACAGTTTCGCTGGCAAAGAAGTCCGTTGGCATGAACTAAGGCTAGATGATAAAGGTAAACCGGTTGTAGGGGAAGATGGAAAACCTATCGTTGATGAAGGTACGAATCGTATCGTGTCAGTGAAGTATGATAATGGTTCAGTCAAATTCATTATGGACGACGGGAAAGAATTGACACCGGCTAATATTTCAGAAGTGATGTCTGGTTCAGGCGGAACTAATAGTCTTGTTGAAGCGAGCATGCTCATAGGTAAAACAGTCGGTTATATGGACGGTGAGGCAGAGAAGTCAGGTATTGTTGCTTCGGTTTCCAATAAAGATGGAAAATTGCAATATATCTTAGAGGACGGTACCCGCATTGATGGGAAAAGATTTACATCGATAAGCAAATAACAAAGAACGGAGCGATTGTATGGACAAACTTAACCTCCACCATATTCCATCGCAACCGCTTATTCGCCCGAGACAGGCATTGGTATTAACGCCAAGTCCGAAGCAATCGTTCGTTAAGCATTTGAACCAAGCAATGCAACCTGCAACGCTTAAAATAAGCAAACATGCGGCTGGACGATTGACAGAACGGAATATCCACATATCGGATGCAGAGTGGTTACATGTCACTGAAAAGGTGAACGAGGCAAAGCTAAAGGGTATCAAAGAATCGCTTGTTTTGATGGACCAGGCAGCACTCATAGTAAGTGCAAAGAACTCAACAGTCATTACAGCAATGGATCGTATGGAAGCAAAAGATCAATTATTCACGAATATCGACGGCACAATTGTGCTTAGTTAATACAATGGCAGGACCGTTATGGATGCCAACAGCCGCTGACTGATAGAGGCGGCTACACTTTTTACAAACGAGAGGGGAAAAATATAAATGTTACGCTCAATGTACTCAGGTATTTCAGGCCTACGAAACTTCCAAACAAAGCTAGATGTAATTGGTAACAATATCGCAAACGTTAATACGTACGGCTTTAAGAAAGGCCGTACGGTTTTTAAGGACTTATATTCACAAACAGTTGCGGGAGCTTCAGCACCTACTGATAATCGCGGTGGTGTTAATGCGAAACAAGTAGGCTTAGGTTCACAATTAGCAGCAATTGATACAATCCATACACCTGGTTCAACACAATTCACTGGAAATACATTAGACCTTGCAATTGAAGGAGATGGCTATTTCCGAGTTCAGAATGGTGAAAATGCTGACGATGCGTATTATACGAGGGCTGGAAACTTTTATTTGGATAAGGGAGATGGCGACGATGCTACGGAAGCTAGAATAGTTGATGGAGATGGACGTTTTTTACTGGATATTGAAGGTAACCAGATTATCATTCCCATTAACGCAAGCTCAATGTCAATCGGACAAAATGGTACTGTGAATTATGTACTAGAAGGAGAATTGGTGGGTGAACAGACAATCTCTTTGGTGAAATTTAATAATCCAGGTGGACTTGAAAAAGTAGGCGGGAACTATTTCCAAGTATCAGCCAACTCCGGAAATCCTTCTGAAGATGTTACTCCTCTTGAAGGTGGACGTGGCGCTATCAAATCCGGTTCCCTAGAAATGTCGAATGTCGACCTTGCTGAAGAATTCACAGAAATGATCGTGGCACAACGTGGTTTCCAAG
>CAZWAW010000005.1:0-72906 GCA_964632025.1 uncultured Sporosarcina sp. | reverse complement strand
GCACTCTCGCTGTATTTCATTGATGTTTTGCTGTTCAGTTTTCAAGGTTCATTTGGAGAAGAATTGAATTGCGTTCCTCGCCTTAGCAGTTGTCGTTGTTTCGGTGACAACTTTTATATCATATCAACTTACGTTGATCGTGTCAACAACTAATTTCAACTTCTTTTTTCTTTACCTTTACTTCATCTCTCAAGCGGTGATTTGCTTTGCCTCCCAAGCGACAAGAATTATAATAACATGTTCAACAAACTTTTGTCAACTAGATTAATAGGACGAATTTAAATCGTCCTATTACCCCGTTGCCAGTCACACTACTCTGTAGTCCCTGTGGAAGATCAATTCATTTTTCGAATCGCTTTGAACCACGAAGATGAATCCTTTATCAATCAGAAACTCAATAAACACTTCGAGGTCAATTGAATACATTCTTAGCTCTTCATGTTCGTGTAGTTCCTGAATCGTCCATAGTTCTTGAGTCGCCATGACGTCTCTAATATGACGGGCACCATCAGCTGTCCGATTATGAATGAAAAATTCACTCGCAAGAAACAATAATTCTAATCTTTTTTCTAAAGGCTCTTCACTCATAATTAGTTCTTCATATAGTTTGTAAATTGCCGGGTCTATCTTTTTCACCTGGGACCACACCGTTACTTCCGGAAATAACCCATTTTCAATAACTGCAAGCCTCGCAAGATTATGAAGGGATTTAACTACGTGATGGTAAGCATCCATGTAGTTTCCTTCTTCAAAAAACTTTTTACCTTCCATATATCCTCTTACAAGCTTTGAAAACTCTAATCCCATTTTTATATCCCGACCGTAAAAAGGATACTCCTGCAATTCCGTTCTCAGTTTTTCAACGAACTCATTTCGATCGAAATAGACCTTTCCGTAATATAACCAATCTACAACTTTCCGCTTTGAACCGAGAACTAACCATTTCCGCAACTGCTTTTCGCTAATTATATGCACTGCCGATTTCTCATTTCCGTCTGTGTAATGTTTCGTAAAGACAGGGATTTCATCGTCGGCGGTAATGATGAGGAGGATTGCATCGAACGTATCTGTAATCGGATCCTCTTTCCCTCTCTTTTCTACAAGAATGACACCAAGTGTCTCCGGAAAACTTGCCCGCTCCTGATAAATTGGTCTTAATACTTGTTCCACTAACACACCTCCCTGCCATTTCCTTTCGACGAAGAAGCCAGGATATCCTTTATTCAAGAAGGTTAAATAACGTAGAAAACGAAATATATGATATAGTAATTGAGGATATATCAAGGAGGTACGTTGGATGAAGCCCTATAAAAATAAGATAAATAGGATCCGGTCATTCGCCCTTGCTTTAATATTTGCCGGGGTCGTCATTATGTATATCGGGATTTTCTTCAGGAAATACGAAATTGTTATGCTCATATTCATGTTTCTTGGCGTTCTTGCCATCCTTAGCAGTACGATCGTTTATGCTTGGATTGGATCTCTATCCACGCGAGCCATTCAAATCGTCTGTCCTAGTTGTGGCAAACATACGAAAATGCTCGGACGCGTCGACATGTGCGGGCATTGCCGAGAACCACTCACACTTGACCCTTCATTAGAAGGTAAAGAGTTTGACGAATCTTATAATAGAACGAAGAGCAAAACTGTTGCAGCAAAAGAAGACTCCCAGAAATAAAAAAATGTCCGATACAACCTTCATTCGAAGGCGTATCGGACATTTTTCATTTAGCGTTGGCTGCATTTGAGGCACATGACGGACATGTACCATATACTTCTAGACGATGAGAATTCACTTTGAATCCCGTTACATGAGAAGCTAGCCGTTCGACTTCTTCAAGGCCAGGATGATGAAAATCGACAATCGTTCCGCATTCGTCGCAGATGATATGATAATGATCGTGAGTTACAAAATCAAAACGGCTCGAAGCGTCTCCATACGTAAGTTCCTTAATGAGTCCCGCATTCCGGAATACACGAAGGTTATTATATACTGTTGCAACGCTCATGTTGGGAAAATCACCTTCAAGTGCTTTATATATATCATCAGCCGTCGGATGTGACTCAGAAGAGATGAGATACTCTAAAATCGCGTGCCTTTGTGGCGTAATTCTGACGCTACTTTTTTTCAATGTGTCCAGCGCGCCTTTCAATCTAACTTCTGACATCGCTATGCACCTCTATCCATAAAGATTCTCACTTTATAATTATTATCATTAGTGTACTTAAAATAGGCTGCATATGTCAACTAAATCGCTGTTTGAACCGCTTCATTTGTGTCTATTTATTTAGTTTCAATTCAATAGCCAAGTTCCATGTCAATCAAGTTCAGAAGATCCCGCTCCCCATGTTGCCACTTGCCCAGGTTTTCTTCGAAAATTACGAGGGCCCTTTCAACATACTTGCCGGAAAGACTCGATACATGTGGCGATACGGTACAATTCGCAAGTCCCCATAATTCATTATCAGCAGGTAGCGGCTCCACTTCAAATACATCGAGCACTGCATGCCTGATTTCATTATTTTTCAATGCAGCTATCAGGATTGCTTCAACAAACAGGTCTCCTCGACCGAAGTTCATAAAGACTGCATTATCCTTCATGGCCTTGAAATGCCCTTCAGTTAGTAACCCTTTTGTTTCTGGCGTGCTCGGTAAAACAGAAATAACGAAGTCCGCTTCACCCACTCTATCTTGTAAAGCTTCAAACTTTATTGTCTCATCCATCGATTCACTTGCCTTGCCGGATCTGTTACAGCCAATTGTCATAACACCGAACGCTTGAAGTAAGCGTCCTATTTCAGAACCAATTGCTCCAGGTCCTAAGATAAGTGCCGTCGACCCTTTTAATTCGATTGAGCCAACTTTCCGATTCCACTCTTTCGACCGCTGCCTTTCGTCAATAAGCGGTAACGATCGTTGTAGCGATAATATATGTGCAAGAACGGATTCCGCCATCGGTGTTTTATGAATACCGCGCACGTTTGACATGACAATGTTACGCTCTGCTATTTCTGCGAGCGGCATTTTTTCAACGCCCGCCGAGGCAACCATTATCCATTCTAGTGATTTCGCTTTATCGAGCAACGCTGCGTCTACATCACTGCCATACGTCACGATAATTGATGCTGTTTGGATTTCCATGTCCTCCGACTTTTTATTGAAATGAAATGTCACTTCAGGAAACTTCGTGACAAGCCCCTGTTCCTGATGTTTCTTCATATCAAATGTAAATAGTACTTCCATTTCTCGTTCCCCCTCAAGACTGCGTTAGTTGCTCCAATGTCGCAAGCGCTTCCTCTATATGACCTTTCACTTTCACTTTTCGCCATTCCTTGACGACCGTCCCCGTCGGATCAATCAAAAATGTTGAACGCTCAATACCCATATACTCCTTACCGAACATCTTCTTTAATTTCCAAACATCGTATTTTTCAGCAACTGTGTGCTCTTCATCAACAAGAAGAGAAAATGGCAATCCATGTTTTCCTATGAATTTCTCATGTGACGCTGCGCCATCAGGGCTGACTCCAAGCACAACTGCATTCAACTTGCTGAAGTCTTCATACGCATCGCGGAAATCGCAAGCTTGTGTTGTACATCCAGGCGTTGAATCTTTCGGATAAAAATAGAGAACAACATACTTTTTACCTGCAAAGTCTTTTAATGAAATCATTTCACCGTTCTCATTTGGCAATATAAATTCCGGTGCATGCATACCTTCAAGTGTCGTCATTATCCATTCCTCCAATAGTTTCTTTCCTTAATCGTACAGAATGCGTCCTTTAGTTTCAAATTCTTTGGCTATCTGCACCATTTTGTTTAGAATAGAGAGGGTAATGAAATGAACGGGGGAATTGAAATGATCAGAACGAATTCAGAAATAATCTATAATGAAGCTTGCGAGCATATCGTAGGAGGGGTAAATAGCCCATCGCGCGGATACCATGCAGTCGGCGGCGGTGCTCCTACAGTAATGGAACGTGCAGAAGGTGCTTACTTCTGGGATGTCGACGGCAATAAATACATCGACTACCTTGCTGCATATGGACCAATCATTACGGGTCATGCCCATCCACATATCACTGAAGCAATCGTTAAAGCTGCGCAATCAGGTCTGTTATACGGAACGCCTACTCGACATGAAGTGAAGTTTGCAAAAATGTTGAAGGAAGCAATGCCTAGAATGGATAAGGTACGCTTTGTAAACTCCGGGACAGAAGCTGTCATGACGACAATTCGAGTTTCACGCGCCTATACAGGACGAACAAAGATCATGAAATTCGCGGGCTGCTACCATGGCCATTCGGACCTTGTACTTGTTGCAGCAGGTTCCGGCCCCGCAACGCTTGGTACGCCCGATTCAGCGGGTGTACCAGAGTCGATTGCTAAAGAAGTAATTACGATTCCATTTAACGATCCAGCCGCTTATATAGAAGCAATGGAAAAATGGGGCGACCAAATTGCATGTATTCTAGTCGAGCCAATTGTAGGAAACTTCGGCATTGTTGAACCAAAAGAAGGTTTCCTACCACTCGTCCACGATATCGCAGCCGAAAAAGGCGCTTTGATTGTTTATGATGAAGTAATTACTGCATTCCGTTTTCACTACGGCGGCGCACAGGATTTGCTTGGTTTAACACCAGACCTTACTGCATTCGGAAAAATTATTGGTGGCGGCTTACCAATTGGCGGTTACGGTGGGAAAAAAGAAATTATGGAACAAGTCGCTCCACTAGGACCTGCTTATCAAGCAGGAACAATGGCTGGAAATCCAGCTTCCATGTTAGCAGGAATCGCTCTTCTTGAAGTTCTTCAAACACCTGGTATTTATGAAGAAATGGACCGTCTAGGTGCTATTCTTCAAGAGGGTATTTTGAAATCTGCAAAAGAGCATGGAATTACATTAACGACAAACCGTCTTGGAGGGGCCCTTACCTTGTTCTTTACGGACGTAAAAGTAGAAAACTACGAACAAGCTGAAGCTACAGACGGCAACGTGTTCGCCAAGTTCTTTAAACTGATGTTGAAAAATGGTATCAATCTTGCACCGTCAAAGTATGAAGCTTGGTTTTTAACAACTGCTCATACTGAAAAAGACATTATGGATACACTTGTCGCAGTCGATCATTCATTCAAAGAGCTTGCAGCCTCTATAAACGGTTGACCGCACCGTATTGTTAAGGTACAGTAGCGAAAAACAGTTTTAACTTCATCTAGCGGCAGCCATCCACTTCTATAAAGTGACAGAAGTTTGTAAAATAGGAATACAACTTGGTAAGGGGAAAACGCTAGCTAAATGAAGTTACAGTCTCCGACGGATGCCACAGACTTTTAAGTGGAATTTATCGAGCAGACTCGATAAAAGTCTGGGCGCAAATATGCCAAGGCGTATTTGATTAGAAAGGATAACTCCCATGATACTTGGTGCCCGCATTTTGAAAACGGGCATTGCGATTGTGTTCGCATTGTTCCTTGCAGAGATTTTACACATGCCACATCCATTATTCGCAGGAATCGCGGCCATCTTTGCCATTCAACCTTCTATCTATAGATCGTATTTAACAATTATCGAACAGATTCAAGGTAATGTAATTGGTGCGGTTGTTGCGGTTTTATTTGTTCTCATGTTCGGTAATCAGCTAGTCTTCATAGGACTTGCAACAGTTATTATCATATTAATTATGATTAAATTCGGGCTTGAAAAATCGATTTCCATGGCTCTTGTTGTGATGATCTCTATTATGGAACTCAAAGGCGAAGATTTTTTGTCATTCGCACTGTTGCGTTTTCTAACGCTGATAATTGGGGTTCTTGCCGCTTTCGTTGTGAACTTACTGTTTATGCCACCGAAATATGAAACGAAATTATTTGAGTCTATCCACCAGGCACAAGACGAAATCATTCGTTGGACCCGCCTAGCTGGAAGACAGGCATCCGACCACATAGCAACAAAAAAATCACTGACCAAATTGAAGGAACGCCTTTCTCAGGTTGACCAGCTTTACATGCTATTCAAAGAGGAACGAAGCTACTTCAAAAAGAATACAAGATCGAAAGCGAGAAAGCTTGTCGTATACAGACAGATGGTTGCAACTTCAAGGAGCAGTTACGATGTATTAAAGAGACTTCATCAGTTTGAAAATGAATTGATTGATTTGCCGGAGCATTTCCGGATGATGGTACAGGAACGTTTGGATTCCTTGCTTACTTACCATGAACAGCTCCATTTGAAGTTCGTCGGGAAGCTTAAGCCTGACATAATAAGCATGAGTCCAAATGACGAATATATTCAGCGCCATGAAGTAATGGAGATATTCGCAAAAGAGATTGCACTTACGAAGGAAGAAGAGGAATTTTCCGCCTATCATCTTCTTCATATCCTGTCTTCTATCTTTAATTATGAGGAACAACTTGAACACTTTGACAAGCTGATTGTCTTATTTCAAAAATATCATAGTAACGAAGTGAACACGAAACTAAGTGAAGATATCTATTAATAAAAACGTCCTACCCCCCGGTGTAATCATCGGAGTGTAGGACGTTTTTATTATCTTAACTCTTCATCTTAGGATCAAGTGCATCACGTAAACCATCACCCATTAAGTTAAAACCTAGTACGGTAAGCATAATTGCGATACCCGGGAAAATCATTGTCCATGGGGCTGAATGAAGGAAACTTTTTGAGTCCGCTAACATTTTTCCCCACTCCGGCATCGGCGCTTGTGCACCAAGTCCCAAAAATCCGAGTGCGGCTGCTTCAAGGATTGCCGTTGCAATTGCTAGGGTCCCTTGAACAATTACCGGCGCCATAGAGTTTGGCAAGATGTGAGAAAATAAAATCCTTGCATCTTTCATCCCGATACCTTTTGCCGCGGTAATATATTCATCTTCTTTTATACTTAATACTTTTGAACGAATGAGCCTTCCAAAGTTCGGCACATTAATAACTGCGATTGCGATAAGCGCATTTTGCAGATTCGGACCAAGTACGGAAACAATCGCAATGGCCAATAAGATAGAAGGAAATGCCAGCATAATATCGAATACTCGTGAAATAATCGTATCAACCCATCTGCCATAATAACCTGCTATGATACCCAATGCACTTCCTACTACCACTGATCCGATTACAGAAAAGAATCCAACCCATAGTGAGATTCGGGCACCGTGAACAATTCGAGAAAAAATATCCCTTCCAAGGTCATCTGTTCCAAACCAATATTCACTTGAAGGAGGGAGAAGCCGATCCGATAATTTTTGGTCGTTAATGCCTTCTAGTCCAATGTTTGGACCGAGATAACCTTGTTCCGCTGCAAAGCCGAAACCTGCTAGCAGGATAAAGAATAAAACAATGCCCATACCGGCAACTGCCACTTTACTCTTTTTAAAGCCATTCCAAGCTTCACGCCAAGGTCCCGCGGTTTTTTCAATTTTATTTTTCGCGATTCCATCAGCTTTAGGTACAAATTCAGACATAAGCTCTTCCCCCTTCCTCAATCATATTTAATCCTCGGATCTATCAAACTATAGAGCAAGTCAACAAGTAGGTTAATCATAACAAAGAAGAGCGCTACAATTAGAATCGATGACTGAATGACGGGATAATCTCGGAATCCAATTGCGTCGTAAATATAACGTCCAACACCAGGCCAAGCGAAAATTGTCTCTGTCAAAATCGCACCACCAAGCAACATTCCCATTTGCAATCCAATAATTGTTAACACTGGAATGATGGCATTTTTAAGTGCATGCTTATAAACTACCCAGAACATTTTCTGCCCTTTTGCGCGAGCGGTACGAATATAATCAGAACGCATTACTTCGAGCATACTTGAACGGGTCATCCGTGCGATAATTGCCATCGGAATTGTCGCCAGTGCCAGCCCCGGTAAAATAAGATGACGGAAAACCTGCCATAACTGGTCAAAACGCCCTTGAATAATTGTATCAAGTACATAGAGATTCGTTATAGCATTGATTGGATCGCGTACTTCCTCTCGTCCTCCAGTCGGCAACCATGGATTTTCTACTGCAAAAACCCATTGCCCCATAAGACCAAGCCAGAAGATAGGCATAGACACGCCAACAAGAGCCAAAATCATCGCCGTATAGTCAAACCATGAATTTTGGAACCATGCTGAGATGATTCCTGCATTAATACCAATGATAACTGCAATAACGATGGCGAATAATGCCAATTCAAACGTAGCCGCTAAATAAGGCCATATTTCATCTGAGACAGGAGCCCGGGTTCTCATTGATTCACCCAGATCGCCTTTGAAAAGGTCACCCAGGTATTTGAAATACTGAACGTACCAAGGGTTATCCAAACCAAGCTTTATCGTCAGCGCTTCGACTGCCTCTTTAGTCGCCTGCTGCCCCAGTATAATTTGTGCGGGGTTACCCGGGATTGCACGGATAATCATAAATACGATAAACGTCATCCCAAGCAGGACAGGAATGAGCTGCAGCAATCTTTTTCCAATGTAGCTGAGCATATTTTCTCACCTCTCCAACTTTACTATCAACTTATATGTATTCATCAGATGAAAGAGAAAAGGGAGAAATCCGAAAGACCTCTCCCTTTCCGTTCATCTCTAACAATCTGTTACTCGAATTCTACTTTTGAAAGCAAATCCGAACCAGTTGGGTGCGGAAGGAAACCAGATAGATTCTTAGCTCCACCAAGAAGTGGAGTTGAGTGTGCTAGTGGTACCCAAGGAGCGTCTTCATGAATAATAACCTGTGCTTCTTTGTACAGTTCATTTCGTTTCTCTTCATCGACTTCCGTTTGTGCTGCGAGTAGGATGTCATGGAGTTTGTCGTTCTTATAGTACGTATAGTTATTGCTACCGATATTGTCTTCATCTAGCAAGACGTATAGGAAGTTATCCGCATCTCCGTTATCCCCAGTCCAACCGAGCATAAACGCATCTGCATCCCCTTTACTTGCCAGTTCAAGGTACGTTGCCCATTCATGTGAAACGATTTTCGCAGTAATTCCTATATCTGCAAGGTTTTTCTGAATAACTTCAGCAACTTTTTTACCATCTGGCATATATGGACGTGGTACCGGCATAGCCCAAAGTTCCATCTCGAAACCGTCTTCAAGTCCTACCGATTTCAGAAGTTCTTTCGCTTTTTCAGGATTATATTCATATCCTTCTACATCATCGTTGTAGCCTGAAATGGATGGCGGCATTGGATTTTTCGCGACATTCGCACGTCCCTCGAAGAATGAATCAATAATTGATTGTTTGTCAATTGCGTAGTTAATCGCTTGACGCACTTCTTTTTTATCGAAAGGAGGACGTGTTACCGTAAGACCTAAATAGCCTACGTTCATAGATGGACGTTCAAACAATTGAAGTTTCTCATTATCTTCAATCGATTTTCCGTCTGATGGATTAATGCCATCTGCAAGTTCGATATCTCCAGCCATCAATGCATTCAATCGCGCAGAGTTGTCAGGAATTGAACGGAAGATAATCTTTTTAAGTTTTGGTAGTTCTGCATCCCAATAGTCATCGAATTTTTCAATTGTGATTGTTTCATTAGGTTTCCATTCTACGAACTTGAATGGACCTGTACCCACTGGGTTTCTTTCGAATTGATCGTCACCTAATTCAAATGCAGTTGGGCTTGCAATTGCAAACATGCTCATTGCAATATTTTTAAGGAATGGTGCTTGTGAACGTGTTAATTTGATTAGGACTGTATTTTCGCCATCTGCTGTAACTGACTCAATAACATGCCCTTCATCACCTTTAAAACCACCGAACATTGAGTTATAGTATGGGAATTTTTCTGCATCACCATTTGCCCAACGATCAAAGTTTTTAACGACCGCGTCAGCATTGAAGTCAGTTCCATCATGGAATTTAACACCTTCGCGCAGTTTGAATGTATACGTCAAACCATCTTCACTTGCCTCCCATTCTGTTGCAAGTCCTGGAGTAATCGTCGTGTCCTGCTCCCCGAAGTTCAGAAGCGTTTCGTAAAGATTGACCGTAACTTTGAAAGATTCTCCTTCAGTTACCCTTGATGGATCGAGGGAAGTCGAATCTCCACCGCGTCCAAACACTAATGTATCTTGTACATTTTTACCGTCTTCAGTTTTAGTACCTTCCTTTTCACCGTCTTCCTTCTTACCATCGCCAGCATCTGACCCACAAGCGGCTAGCGCTGTCGAAAGAACGAGAAGCAACATTAGTACTAGTAAGCCTAACTTCTTTTTTCTCATATTGACCCCTCCAACTGTTTTATATCATTGTCTACCTGTTCACTGTAAAGATGGCAGGCGACAGAATGACCCGAATCATGCTCAGTGAGCCTTGGTGTAACTTTCGTGCAAATTTCCATTTTATACGGACAGCGCGTATGGAACGTGCATCCGCTAGGAGGATTTGCCGGGTTTGGAATATCCCCTTCAAGAAGAATTTGCTCTTTCTTGAAATCTGGATCAGGTACTGGAACCGCTGACAATAATGCCTGCGTATACGGATGAAGCGGTTTCGCATAGAGCTGCTCACTGTCTGCCATTTCTACCATCTTACCAAGATACATGACTCCGACACGGTCGCTTATATGACGGACTACCCCAAGATCATGGGCAATGAAGATATAAGTGAGATTGAATTCCTTCTGCAAGTCTTGCATCAGGTTTAACACTTGAGACTGAATCGACACATCAAGAGCCGAAACAGGTTCATCAGCAATTATTAACTTAGGATTTGTCATTAACGCTCGAGCAATTCCAATACGTTGCCGCTGTCCTCCACTAAACTGGTGCGGATAGCGCTTGGCATGATATGCACTTAGACCTACAATTTCTAGGAATTCACGTACTTTCTTTTTCCGCTCTTTTGAATTATCAATACCATGCACAATGAGCGGCTCTTCTAATATCTTTTCAATCGTGTGACGCGGATTGAGAGATGCGTAGGGATCTTGGAATACCATTTGGATATCACGTCTCGTTTTCCGCATTTCTCCGGTAGATAAGGACGTCAAATCTTTGCCGTCAAATTCAACTTTCCCTTCGGTTGGTTCAAGAAGTCGCATTAGCATCCGACCTGTTGTCGATTTACCGCATCCAGATTCACCGACGATGCCGAGTGTTTCGCCTTCATTCACGTAAAACGATACGTCGTCCACCGCTTTGACGTGGCCGACCGTTCTGCCAAGAATCCCTTTTTTAATCGGGAAATACTTTTTCAAACCATCAACTTTCAATAAGGGCTTTGTTGTCATGCTGTTCCACCCCTTCTCTGTCATATAGGAAGCATCGAGTCTGGTGAACATCCGATGTTTCATATAGTTCAGGGTTTTCTGTTAGACAACGATCAAATGCAAACTCACACCTCGCTGCAAACCTGCATCCATGCCGAATCGAACCGGGTTTAGGTACGCTGCCTGGGATAGAATAGAGCCGATCCTTTTTATAGCGCATGTCGGGAACGGATTGAATTAGTCCTTTTGTATAAGGATGCTGCGGATCATCGAAAATCATCTTAACGGATGCTTCTTCAATAATTTGTCCAGCATACATGACAATGACACGTTCGCATGTTTCTGCAACGACACCCAAATCATGTGTAATGAGGAGAACAGCCGTATTTAACCTCATATTCAATTCCCTCATTAATTTCAATATCTGCGCTTGAATCGTCACATCGAGAGCGGTTGTTGGTTCGTCAGCAATAAGTACTTTAGGATCGCATACGAGCGCCATTGCAATCATTACACGCTGTCGCATTCCACCTGATAATTGGTGCGGGTAGTCTCTCATCATTTCCTCTGCGCGAGGCAAACCAACAAGTTTCAACATTTCAACTGCTTTTCCCTCAGCCTTTTTCTTAGACCAACCTTTTTCGTGAATCCGCACTGCTTCCGTCATTTGATTTCCAATTGAGAACAATGGATTCAGTGATGTCATCGGTTCTTGGAAAATCATTGCAATGTCATTTCCCCGAATACGCCGCATTTGCTTTTCATTCATGGTTAACAAATCTTTGTCTTCAAATAATATTTTGCCCCCGACAACTTTTCCAGGAGGCTTTGGTACTAGCCCCATTATCGATAAGGAAGTTACACTTTTTCCGCAACCGGATTCTCCGACAATTCCAAGGACTTCACCTTCATACAAGTGAAAGTCAATATGATCAACAGCCGGTATTTCCCCCGAATCAGTAAAAAAGGTCGTCTGTAAATCTTTTACTTGGAGGACAGTCTTCCTCTCATCCATCAGATCACCCTTTTTCTTAATCTATCAATTAATTATTTCCAGAATTAATAGGTCGTTCTAATTATACGATTATACAGAATAAATGCAATACATTTTCATATATTCTTATAATGTCAAAGGCTTACGTTTGGTATTACAACCTACTCAACAGTACGAAATGTTTTATTTTTTCCGCTAAAAAAGCTATCCGACTAACCAGGGAATCCCCGGCTAATCGGATAGCTTTTCAATCTTCTATAGGTAATTCGAATTCTACTTCGGTTAGCACATCATACCCCGTTGCTTGTGGTGAAAAATCTAATAAGTATTTTGTCGCTCCGAAAAGTGATGTTGAACTGGATGCAAATATGGATGGTGCGTCTTCATAAATATTTTCCGTAAATGGACGTTCAACAAATTGTAAGTCGGCATCATCAGCAACTTTAAGTCTATCAGCTGGATTAATGCTATCTGCTAAATCGAGATCCCCTGCAATCAATGCATTCAAGCGTGCAGTATTATTAGGGATTGACTTGAAGATGACTTTTTCAAGCTTAGGCAATCCTTCTTGCCAATACGCTTGGAATTTCGCAACCACGATTGCTTCATTCTGTTTCCCCTCGACATATTGAAACGGGCCTGTACCGATAGGATCGCTTTCGAATTCATCTTCCCTTTGTTCAAATACGGTCGGGCTAACCATCGAGAACGGACTCATCGTCAGTTTTTTTAAGAATGACGCTTGCGGGCGATTCAACTTGATCGTTATTTTATCATCGCCGTCAGTTTCCACCGATTCAATAATACGACTGTCATCCCCTTTGAAACCATTGAATACCGAACCGTAGTAAGGAAACTCTTCTGCATCGCCGTTAGTCCAGCGCTCAAAATTTTTCATGACCGCATCTGCATTAAAATCTGTGTCGTCATGGAATTTGACATCTTTCCGCAACTGGAACGTGTACGTCAAACCGTCATCACTAGACTCCCACTTTTCTGCTAATCCAGGAACTACAGTTGTGCCTTGCTCATCGAGATTCACAAGCGTCTCATACAGGTTGACAGTAACATGGCTAGAATCCCCTTCTTTCATATGCGCTGGATCTAGTGACGTTGAATTCCCGCTATGTCCGTAAACTAATATTTTTTTCGCATTTTGTTGCACACTTTCATCTTCCGAATCTGACGATGAACATGCTCCTAGCATTGCCGAAAGCGCTATAGTTACTACCAAAGCTAATGGCCCAAACTTTATTTTTTTCATAAAAATTCCTCCATCTTATTAATCTCCAAGTACTTGAACTTGGAACAAACCATAGTAAATTCCTTGTAATTTCATTAATTGTTCGTGTGTGCCCATTTCTTTTAACTGCCCTGAATCAATGACGAAAATCTTATCAGCGTGTGTAATTGTTGACAGTCTGTGAGCAACAATGAGTGTCGTTCTTTCATTCGCAAGTCGTTCGAGCGACTCTTGAATGAGCGCCTCACTTTCAAGGTCAAGCGCGGATGTCGCTTCATCTAAAATGAGAAGTGGTGGATTTTTCAAGAAAACACGTGCAATCGCAATCCGCTGCTTCTGACCACCTGACAGCTTCACGCCACGTTCCCCTACTTTTGTATCGTAACCAAGCGGCAGCCCCTCGATGAAATCATGTGCATTCGCCGCTTTTGCAGCAGCAATCACTTCTTCATCTGTTGCATCCGATTTCCCCATCAAAATATTACTCTTCACGGAATCACTAAACAAAATAGTATCTTGCAAAACAATTCCAATCTGCTCACGTAGCGATTTTATTTTGACGTCGCGTAAATCATGCCCATCTATACGTACAGCCCCGCCCGTCACATCATGAAACCTTGGAATCAAACCAACGATAGTCGATTTCCCACCGCCACTCATGCCGACAAATGCGACTGTCTCGCCTGGTTTCACAGTGAAATTAATGCCATCCAAGATAGTTGCTCCATCTTCTTCATACGTAAAGCTCACATTATCGAACTCGATTTCTCCGTCAATTGAAGGAAGTTCCGTTGCTCCGGGCTTATTCGTAATGTCATACTCCTGTTGCATCAAATCAAAGACACGGTCCATAGAGGCAAATGACTGTGTGAGTGATGTCGATGCATTGACCAATCTTCGCAACGGATTATATACGCGATCGATGTATGCGATGAAGGCAACCATCGTTCCAACGGACAAATCATTATTGATTACTTGATAGCCTGCATACGCAAGAACGAGAAGCGGTGCAACATCGGTAATCGTATTGACCACAGCAAATGCTTTCGCATTCCACTTTGTATGATCAATTGCTTTATCGAGAAAGTTGCCATTCGTTTTATCGAATCGCTGTTGTTCCTCTTCTTCAAGTGCAAAGCTTTTTATGACACTTACACCTGAAACGCGTTCATGCAGGTAGCTTTGCACATCCGCAAGTGCTTGAGATCGTTTCCCGGTCAATTCTCGTAGTTTCCCAAAAAAGTGTTTGACACTGTATGCGTAAAAAGGAAAAGCAAGAAGCGTAACAAGCGTCAGCGGAACATCCATTGTCAGCATAATAACGACTGCAATGATAATTGTCGCAAGATCGAGCCAAACATTCATAAGCCCAATCATAACAAAGTTTTTCGTTTGCTCCACGTCATTTATAACCCGTGAAATAATTTCTCCAGCTCGTGTATTTGAATAGTAGCTGAGGCTTAATTTTTGCAGATGTGAATACAATTCTTTCCGTATATCATACAAAATCTTATTGCTGACATATTGGGCATAATATTGCCGGTAATATTCAACTGGCGGCCGAATGATAAAGAACACAAGGACCGTCCCACCAAGCCAATAAAATAATTGCTGCGTCATCTCTGCCTTCGAAAGTGTATCCGATAGGATGATATCATCGATAACGATTTTCATCAGCAGCGGAAGGAATAACGGAATTGCAAATTTCACAATCCCAATAAGAATCGTCAAAATTATTAGCCAGTTGTATGGTTTAACAAACTTCATATAACGTTTTATACTGTCACCCATCTTTTAACCTCCTACTTAGAAAAGCGTAAGGCGCCGTACAGCCCCGACATTAAAGGAAGGCGGTCTAGACACCTACCCGAGTAGAAAAAGCCTGCCGCAACTAATCGCGATCAGGCTTTTCACTTACTTTTCTTGACCTGTTTGTAAAACTCATATCGGGAAGTCCATACTTCAATGAAATCAGGAGCGAAAGGTCCCCTGCGCTGTTTGATCCAGCCAAGCAAAGTATCCAAATTCTTCTTCAGTATCTGATCAATAACATCGGGATAATCCATCTGTTTCCTATGATCGTCATATTCATCCTCATCAAGAATCATATAACTCATATCCGGGAACACTTTCACGTCAAGATCATAATCAATATACTTCAATGATTTGTTATCATAAACGAAAGGTGAGCTCATGTTGATGTAATAATAAACGCCATCTTCTCTTAACATGCAAATGATATTGAACCAGTGCTCAGCGTGAAAATAGCAAATGGAAGGCTCGCGTGTCAACCATGTGCGTCCGTCCGACTCAGTTACAAGCGTCCTTTCATTCGCACCGATGACAATATTACGCGTTCCTTTCAACACTACTGTTTCCTGCCAAACCCGATGGATTTTACCATTATGTTTATAACTATGTACTTGTATCGTTTCTCCTTCTTTAGCAATCGTCATGATTAACCCACCTTTTGGTTGCCGGAAAATTTCGAAGCCATTATTATTTCATCATTATACCAACAGAACGGTACTATTTGAAACCTTTCAACTTTTATTTCCATTCATGACGTCAATTGTATCAATAAAAATAACCGGCAGAAGCGTAAAGCCCCTGCCGGCCGGCGGTATCCATTTACTTATTTCGAACCGTTCTCGAACTGATTCGCGCGCTGTCCAGAAGCATTTCTTTTGTTTGCTTCAGCTTGTTGGTTTTGTTTCCTAACTTGATTTACATCAGTTTCGGAACCAAATTCCTCAGTCATCGCATTTAGTTTTTGGTTTTGGTTTTGCATGTTTTGCTGTGATTGTTGATTTTGTTTCTTAACCTGATTTACATCAGTTTCGGAACCAAACTCCTCAGTCATCGCATTTCGGTTTTTTTGTTGTGATGCTTGGTTCTGTTTTCGTACTTGATTCGCATCAGTTTGATTCGGGTTATTTTTTTGCAATGGATTTTCACCTCCGTACACCTATCATGTGCAAGGAGACTTTTTTTATTCAAATGGAAACTTTTACAGTAAAATCGAGCGCCCACCATCGACAATAATAGTTTGCCCGCGAATCATATCCGAATCGGCTGAAATCAAGAACATCGCCGCTTTCACCATGTCATCAATTTCAACCATGCGGCCCGCAGGCGTATTTACACGTGCATCTTCCAGCAGTTCATCACGATTAGGGAAATGTTTCAGTGCTTCGGTATCAAGCGCACCGCCCGAAACAGTATTAACTGCAATTCCTAGTGGTGCAAGTTCGACAGCCAGATAGCGCGTAAGCGATTCAATTGCTGCTTTCGAAACGCCTACCGTCGTGTAGTTTTCAAGGTATCGAATAGAACCAAGCGAACTGACTCCGAGGATTTTTCCGCCTTTATCCATTAGTCTTGCAGCTTCTTGTGCGCCAAATAGCATTGCTTTCGCATTGATGTTCATCGTCCAATCCCAGTGTGTTTCTTCCAGTTCCATAATCGGACGCAAAACACCTGATGCCGCGTTTGAAACAAATACGTCTAAACGCCCAAATTCCTCTTTCACCTGTTCAAACATCGTACGAAGCTTGTTAACATCACCGACATTTGCACGAATCATAATTGCTCTCCTACCAAGTGCCTCGATTTCTTTCACTGTTTCTTCCGCGGCAGACCGGCTTCGTGCATAATTCACAACGATATCATAGCCTTGTTTTGCGAGTTCAATCGCAAGTGCTTTTCCTAGTCCTCTAGAACTTCCTGTCACCATTGCTACTTTATTTTCAGTCATCATTTTAGTCCTCCTCGTTTTATCTCATCCCAAATTTTCAAAACCGGCACTGGTTTCGCCAGCGCTTCCACTTCTTCCAGCGTGAAAAACTGGTAACCTTCAGGAATCATATCTGTCTTTTCAATCCGTGCTCCGAAGCTTTTCATCTCCCACGTCAAATGGGAAAAGATATGTTTGAAAGATAGTATATCAATTATCTCCACTAGTTCGATACCGAAATGTTCATGGGCCATTTTTCGTGGTGTTTTATCATCCACTAGCTCGACCATTGGAAACTCCCACAAACTTGCAAGCAGACCTTTCGAAGGACGTTGCCGCAATAGCCACTCACCTTTACTATTTTGAATTGCAAATGACGCAACAGGTATAATTTTCATTTTCGTTTTCTTCGTTTTCACGGGTAACTCCTCTTGCCTGCCTTCTTGGAAAGCTAAACAAAAGTCTCGAACCGGACAAAGAAGACATTTCGGTTTCGGGGTACAAATTGTCGCGCCAAGCTCCATCAGTCCTTGATTGAACGAGGAAGGATCTTCTTTGTCAATTAAATCCATGACTACCGTTTCAAAAATCTTTTTTGTACGCGGGATTGCAATATCTTCTTCTATAAGAAGTAGTCTCGACATGACGCGCATAACATTGCCATCAACGGCATGCTCTGGAACCCCGTATGCAATGCTGAGGACCGCTCCGGCAGTATAAGGGCCAACGCCTTTCAACGTGGAAATCTCCGTTCGATTGGAAGGTACTTCTCCGCCATAATCCGACACAACTTCCCTTACACCTGCTTGTAAGTTCCTTGCCCGCGAATAATAACCGAGACCTTCCCACATTTTCAATAAATCGTTTTCTTCTGCCCCCGCAAGTGCTTCCATCGTCGGAAAACTTGCTATAAACCGTTCATAATAAGGGATTACGGTATCTACCCTCGTTTGTTGCAGCATCACTTCAGAGACCCAAATGTAATATGGATTCGACGTTCTTCTCCAAGGCAGATCTCTTTTTTCACGATGATACCAGGAAAGAAGCGCTTCGCGGAATTCGTCTTTCTTCACTATTATTTGCATCATTTCCTCCTTATCGCATATGCTTATCATTGAGCATAAACGGGTATTGATATGTATACGACTTTTAAAAGTCAATCCAATGCTTGGCACGACTGCTTAGGTAAAAGGAGTGATCATTTGGATACTGGAACACATATTGTCATGGGTGTCGCACTTGGCGGCCTAGCTCTGGCGGATCCTGTCGTAGTAGCCGATAGTGCGACAATGAGCGCCGTCGTTGCAAGTGTTATAGTTGGCTCACTTATCCCGGATATCGATACCGTATTAAAATTAAGAAATAACGCTGTCTACATACGGCATCATAGAGGGATTACACATTCGATTCCTGCGGTATTATTATGGCCGCTACTTATTACAATACTCATGTCTTTTTTCGTCCCAGAAGCTAGCTTCATACATGTATGGGCGTGGACCTTTTTAGCTGTCTTTCTACATGTCTTCGTCGATATTTTCAATTCCTATGGAACGCAGGCATTACGGCCATTCTCCAATAAATGGGTTGCTATCGGCGTCATTAATACGTTTGATCCAATTATTTTCATACTACACGCCATCGCGATAATAATCTGGGCAATGGGTGCAAATCCGGTTTATACGATTTTGACCACATACGTAATAATTTTCTTTTATTATTTATTGCGCTTCGCGATCAAATCAGCCGTAAAAAAAGCCGTCTTCAATACGATCCCCGATGCGACGGAAATTATTATTGCACCAACAATGCGTTTCTTCCAATGGAGAATAGCTGCCTCCTCAAAGGAGTGCCATTATGTAGGACGTGCTTACGGCAGATCCGTTAATATTTACGACCGCTTTGAACGAGAACCCATGCCGAAGTCTCCTGAAATTGATGTGGCGATGAGTGATAAGAACATCAAAGCGTTCATATCATTTTCACCCATTTACAGATGGTCTGTCACCAACATTGGCGACATATGTGAAGTGCGCTTAGTCGATCTTCGTTACCGAAGCAAAGGCTATTACCCTTTTGTTGCAGTCGCACATATCGACAAGGAACTGAACGTCATCAATTCGTATACAGGATGGATTTTCTCCGAGGACAAGTTACGAAAAAAACTCAACTTTGCACCTAACTCTTAAGTAAAGCGGAAGGCGTTGAATAAATGAACGCAACCTAAATTCGCGACGTCCTGTCGCAATTAGGAGGGATGTAGTTCAATCCCTCCCCAGTAAAATGACTTGTGACCCCGAGGAGCTAACGCCTGAAGCTGGACAATTAGAATGGAATAAGGCGTCTTAGATAGGATTAACAACGGCTATGGGCAGGAATTGCTGCCCATAGCCTTTTTCACTTTATTTACCTTCTTTTACTGATTTTAGCATAGCAATCGGTAACGCCTCATCTGCACGTTCGCCGCCTAGTCTGTAACCCCACGCAAAACGGCCTTTTAAGTAGTCCACTTGAAAAAACATACCTTCGTCTCCGTCAATTCGGTACATTTCACCAGGCACAATTGTACTTGGGTCAATTAGATAAGATTGCGCCATAACCATTTTTCGTTGGTACACCGCATACTCATTAAGGATGCCCAATTGCTCGGCTTTACGCGCTTTTTCACGCAGCCGTCCGATTTCTGTACGTAATTCATGTTCTGTCATTGCACTATATTTTTTTTCAATCTCCATCTTCTTCAATCTCCTTTTTATCAATGAAATGATCAATTCGCTCAAACGGGATACCCTTTTGATACATTGCCTGTTTCACTTTGTTGTTCAAGTCTCGTCCACTAAATTTCGAACTATAGCGACGCCATGCTTTCTCTCCGATTGAATCAGCGATAGCTGTCCATTCATCTTCTTCACGGTCAAAGTTAATATTTGCAAGCACTTGTTTAATAAGGTCAAATGAATACCCTTTTCGAAGCAAGGCATTCTGGATTTTTTGTTTTAATTGAGATGGAGCCACAGAAGGATTTGCATTTACTGCCTTCTCTGCAAGTTTCGTCGCGATTTTAAGCTGTTCATCTTCCGAATAAGATTCGAGCACTTGGATCTGTAATTCCTTCCCTATCCCCTTTTTATGCATCTCTTGCTGAATTGCTTTTGGGCCTTTACTCGATGAGTTTTTTCGTGTTTGAAGAAGTGCTTCTGAATAGGTTTCATCATTTAAGAATCCAAGACTTTTCAACTTCACGAGTGCTTCTAGTACAATTGCTTCCCCGTATCCCAACTCCAACAGTTTTTTCTTCACTTCAAACTCACTGCGCATTCTGAAACCAAGATAATGGAGCGCACGGTTGAATGCTTTCCGAATCTCATCTTCATAGACCATCTCGTCAATTGACCAGTCTTCAAGGGCCATCCCTTTTGTTAGACCGAATTTGACAAGCACCGATTCGTGGACACTGTATGCATATTTTTCGTCTAGGAAAATATTGTATCGTTCGAGATCTTTTTTCTGTTGTGATATTTTAGTAATAACAGGCATTTTAACACGCCTCCCTTGCTTTCTCTTTAGTATACATGTTCCGTCCTTGTGCTTCAGCTTAATTGGTTTCAATATTGGGTATAGAATCCTAATGGAGGTGTCGGAAAATGAAAATCGTCATTGCAGGTGGGTCAGGTTTCGTCGGACAGATATTAACAGATACTTTATTGAATGAAGGCCATGAAATCATCATTTTATCTAGAAAAGACAGTAAGGTTGATGGCAATTTAAAATACGTGAAATGGCTTCAGGAAGGTACCTATCCGGAAATTGAAATTATTTCCGCCGATGCCTTTGTCAATCTTGCCGGTGTATCCATCAACGAGGGGCGTTGGACCGCGGAGCATCGCAAACAAATCTATGCTAGCCGAATGGAAGCGACCGATGAATTGCTACGAATCATCTCCGCTTTGCAAACAAAACCAGCTGTACTTGTCAACGCTAGCGCAATTGGTATTTATCCCGCATCAGAAGACAATGTCTATACAGAAGAATCGCTGGACTATGCGGACGACTTTCTGGGTCAGACTGTAATGGATTGGGAAAAGAAAGCGGCATCAGTGGAGTCTGAAAGTATACGGGTCGTTTTCATGAGATTCGGAGTCATACTCGGAAAAAATGGTGGAGCATTGCCGCTTATGGTACTGCCGTACAAACTATTTGCGGGCGGAACTGTCGGCTCAGGCAATCAGTGGGTATCTTGGGTGCATATAGAAGACGTCACACACGCAATTTCTTTTGCAATCAGCAATAAAAGCTTATACGGACCTGTAAACGTCACATCACCCTTTCCAAAACGAATGAAATACTTCGGCAAAACAATTGGTTCAGTGTTACATAGACCACACTGGATACCAGTTCCTTCATTCGCAATGAAAATAGTGCTTGGTAAAAAAAGCGCACTCGTTCTAGAAGGACAGCATGTCTTACCCGAAAAGTTGCTGAACAACGGTTTTACATTTCATTTTCCGACGCTAGAGTCTGCACTAATTGATTTGTATATTAAAGACGTATAGTTCAGCTTCATCTGCGCATCCTACCCTAAAAGGAAAGGTGCGTTTTTGATGATAAAAAAACATGGGCCAGGTATTTTATTGGCAACTTTTATCGTAATGGTAGGATTTGTTTTCAATCCATTTTCAGCTAAGGCGGATGAATTTCATTGGGGCTTTAAGAAAGCTACAGGGGGAATCCAGCCTAGTGCTGGCGCTGCACTCGACTCAATGCTCGATAAACATGGAGCCATTTACAAAGGGAAGCCAGACGAAAAGATTGTCTATTTGACGTTCGATAACGGCTATGAAAACGGCTATACAGAAAGCATTTTAGATACATTGAAAAAAGAAGATGCTCCGGCGACATTCTTTCTCACCGGGCATTATTTAAAAAGCGCTCTCCCCCTCGTCAAACGGATGATTGCGGAAGGCCATGGAATCGGCAACCATACGTATGGACACCCGAACTTGGCCAATCTATCCGAACAGAGAATGGAAGAAGAATGGTCCAAATTCGATAAGCTGTTGAATGAAGTAACCGGACTCAAACGAACATACTACACAAGGCCCCCTGAAGGCGTGTTCAATGACAAAGTACTCGCCAAAGGCAACGAACTCGGTTACAGGCATATTTTCTGGTCAGTCGCATTCATTGACTGGTACGCCGATAAACCTAAGGGGCGCGACTTCGCTTATGGTGAACTGATGAAACAGCTCCATCCCGGGGCCGTTATTCTCATGCACACGGTGTCGTCTGATAACGCGCAAGCTTTGCCATCCTTTATCCAAGACGCTAAGAAAGCAGGTTATACTTTCCAATCGCTTGATGATCTTGTTTTGGAATACGAAAACATTAACTCGATTTTAAGATGATAAGAACTAGAAAAAGCGTCCGCTAGTTGGACGCTTTTTCTTATGCCATAATCCGGCGTTGTTTCAGTTTGCCAATAAAAGACACAAGGAATAGCACAGCCAAAAACAGTGAAATCAGTAGCAGGAAACTGAATCCTACGTCAAACTCAAGAAAAAGGCCACCCAGAAATGGGCCTGTCAAACTGCCTAAACTAAAGAAAATCCCGCATAACAGGTTTCCAGTAGGCAACAAATGCTTCGGTGTCAAATCGGACATATACGAAATACCGAGTGAAAAAATCGAACCTGAAAAAAGTCCAGCAATGAAAAACATAACTATAACAGCAGTTGTAGATGTTTCCACAGTACTTGCGATGAAAAACGAGATAGCCCCACCACCGAGTGCCGCAAGAAAGACCGGGCTTCTTCCAACCTTATCGGATAGCATCCCGAGAGGTAACTGCGAAATAATCCCCCCTACGGAAAATGTGGCTAGAGTAATTGTTACAGATGTAAATTCAACGCCATTTCTGAGCGCATACACCGGATACATCGCGTTAAGTGTAGATTCAAGAAAACCGTATCCAAATGGTCCGAGAAAAGCGAGCCAAGCAACAGCCATCGTCCCTTTGAAACGTGCGGAAAGTCTTTCATTACCGGATTTCCCTTTTATGATATCTGGATAGTCATTTTTTAATATGAAGACCAGCGACCATGCAAGCATGCACAGTATTCCTGATACAATGAACGGTAAGCCTTCAAACACATTGACGAGCGGAGCGAATAATGGACCTGCCGCAAATCCGACGCCGAATGACAAGCCGTAAATCGCAATATTGCGTCCTAATCTTTGTTGCGGTGAAAAACTCGTAATCCATGTTTGAGTTGAAAAATGAAGTGCATGATCTCCGATGCCAATAAATAACCTTAGCACGTACCAAAATACAACGCTTTTCCATAATGGGAACAGGAGCAAAGATATAAAAACAAGCATGCCGCCCCCAATAATAATCGGCTTATAGCCAAAGCGACGGAGCGGTGCCTCCATAAACGGTGAAACAAGTAACGTTCCTATGTATAAACCAGTGGCATTCAAACCATTCATTGAACTCGAAATACCATCCTTTTCGAAGATGGCTGAAATAAGCGGCAATAGCATGCCTTGTGAAAACCCAGAAATCGATACAATAATAACAAGTATCCAAAAACGACGCTTCTCTAGTTGTGAAAAAGCATCCACGTTTCCACCACTCCCCCACTTTGAAGATCCTTGTATGATTTTAGCACAAGAAAACGGCGATAACGCAAAAAAATATAAAGGCCCAGTCCATATCTGTTTGTCAGATTACGGCTGAGCCTTTACGTATGAATTGAACCTTCACTTTCCATCTGCATAAGTCGTATTAGTCTCCTGGCACACTGCCAGCGGACACTTACGAATCCCCTCCTTTTTACTTCTTCCACGTCTTCTTAAATCCGTTCCGGCTACCTTTCTCTAGATTATGTTTATCTCTCATTTTTACATCCAAGCTATTACTAACGCTGTCTGTATTTTTTTGAGACTTCACCTCCACATATCTAAATTTGGGTATAACGATGCCTACCTAGTTGAGCTTTCTCTTTTCTAATTAAAATTCTCAACCTCCTTAGTGTTCGTTGTGATTACCCTTTCTGACATCCTCCCTTTCTTTTTATTAAATGAATCATAGCACATAGTTTTTGTATTGTAAAGATTATGTTAAAAAGAATATTCAATTATTTAAGAGGTTCTATTCCCCTTCATTGATAATTTCCGTTTTTTCGTTTACGATTACACTAATGAAAAGAGGTGTACGGATTGGACAAAGTACAAAATAACGGACATGTTGAAGGTTTAAAAACACGGCTTCATCAGTTTCTTGAAACGCTGGATACAATTGAACCAGAAACTGCAGACCTTCAGGAAATCGATCAGCTAATCAGCTTGCTAGACGATCTTGAAGAACAGATGGAAAAAATCAAATCAGATAAGTAACAAGCTATAACTAAGGGGGAAATCGAGAATGTACATAGAACAACTTGAAAAAAGCATGTATGATCTCATTTGCGAAACGTCCACGAATCTTCCAAAAGACGTGCGTCGAAAAATCCTTGCAGCAAAAGAATTGGAAGATGCCGGTACACGTGCTGCAATGAGTCTTGATACGATTGCAAAAAACATCAATATGGCTGATGAAAAAATGTCGCCAATCTGCCAGGATACCGGCATGCCAACATTTAAAATCAAAACACCAGTCGGAGTTAACCAAATTGAAATCAAAGCCGCTGTCAAACGTGCGATTGTTCAAGCCACAAAAGACACTAAACTCCGCCCCAACTCTGTCGACTCACTGACAGGCGATAATAGTGGAGATAACCTTGGTACAGGTGTTCCTGTCATGAAATTCGAGCAATGGGAACAAGATCATATCGAAGTGAAACTGATTCTAAAAGGCGGCGGCTGTGAGAATAAAAACATTCAATATAGCCTGCCAGCAGAACTGGATGGACTTGGACGTGCAGGACGCGATCTTGATGGCATCCGTAAATGTATTTTACACTCTGTTTATCAAGCCCAAGGACAAGGGTGTTCTGCAGGTTTCATCGGCGTCGGAATCGGCGGAGACCGCGCTTCAGGATATGAACTTGCGAAAGACCAACTTTTCCGTGAAGTTGATGACCTAAATCCGAATCCAAAACTTGCTGAACTTGAAGAGTATGTCCTCGAATCAGCAAACAAACTCGGTATCGGAACAATGGGCTTCGGCGGCGAAGTTACCCTTCTCGGCTGTAAAATTGGTGTCATGCACCGTATCCCTGCAAGCTTCTATGTTTCTGTAGCGTATAACTGCTGGGCATACCGCCGCATGGCTATCGATATCGATGCTGGATCTGGTGAAATTACGAACTGGCATTACAATGATGGTGAAAAAATCGCTTTTGCACAAGATGATACTCATCAAAATGAAGCAAAACAAACTGCACGTACTGTCGAGCTCACAGCCCCGATTTCAGAAGAACAGATCCGTGATTTGAATGTCGGCGATGTTGTCAAAATCAGTGGAATGATGTATACAGGTCGTGATGCAATCCATAAATATTTATCAGAAAATGACTCACCTATCGACCTTGATGGACAAATCATTTATCATTGCGGCCCAGTTGTGATGAAAAATGAAGATGGCAGTTATGAAATCAAAGCTGCGGGACCCACAACATCGGCCCGTGAAGAACCGTATCAAGGCGACATCATGAAAAAATTCGGAGTTCGCGCTGTTATAGGCAAAGGCGGAATGGGGCCGAAAACACTTGCTGCCCTAGAAGAACACGGCGGCGTCTACTTGAACGCAATCGGCGGCGCAGCACAGTATTATGCTGACTGCATTAAAGCAGTTGAAGGTGTAGACCTTCTCCAATTCGGTATTCCTGAAGCAATGTGGCATCTGCGCGTTAAAGATTTCACAGCAGTTGTTACGATGGACTCGCACGGCAACAGCTTGCATGCTGATGTCGACAAGTCTTCACTTGAAAAACTGTCTCAGTTTAAAGAAAAAGTTTTTAGCTAATTGAGTAAGGCATCTTATGTCGGAGTAATTCCCGGTATAAGATGCCTTTTTTAATTGGGAGTGGATTAATAGTTCGTTAAGCGGGGTGACCTTGTGGGAGCTGGACGACAGCCGAGGAACTCTCCAACGAACCTCGCTAACTACTAACCCCCTCATCCCAATCCTTCAATACAAGTTAGTATCTATTTCTTCGCCAGTTGGATATACTATGTTTACAAACAATAATAACTATTAACTAATAGCTATTATCATCTATTAATATTAGTCGGTTCCCACCAATGGGAACCGACTTTCATACATTAATGAGCTATTTGAAATTGACTATCATTATCAATTAGGAGGAAATGACTATGACTACTCTCACTGAACAACGACCAAAAAAATCTATAAATTGGCCAGTGTATCTTGAATTGATTGCTGCGATTCTATCAGGTGCACTAATTCTTACGGCTTGGATGGCTGGTAAGTACGGATTGGAAACCCTTTCTGTCCCCCTCTATATCACCGCCTTTTTAATAGGTGGATTTGCCAAAGCGAAGGAAGGTATCGAAGAAACGATTAACAACAAGGAACTGAATGTGGAGATGCTAATGGTTTTCGCGGCAATCGGTGCTGCATTAATCGGGTACTGGGCGGAAGGAGCAGTACTCATTTTCATCTTTGCACTCAGTGGTGCGCTTGAAACCTACACGTTGAATAAAAGCCATAAGGAAATTTCAGCGCTTATGGAATTACAGCCTGAAGAGGCGTGGCTCATTCAAGAAGATGGCACCGATATCAAAGTGGCAACTGCATCCCTAAAGATCGGATCCATTCTACTCGTCAAACCAGGTGAAAGGGTTCCAGTCGACGGGAATATCACTTTTGGTACTTCTTCCATCGATATGTCAGCCATTAATGGGGAGTCAATTCCCGTCACAAAAGAAGTCGGTGATGAACTATTCGCCGGTACAGTCAATTTGAGCGGTGCTATTCAAATTAAAATGACAAAGCCTAGCTCTGAAACACTTTTCCAAAAAATCATTACACTTGTTCAAAGCGCACAAAGTGAGAAATCACCTTCACAGCAATTTATCGAACGGTTTGAAGGAACTTATGTAAAAGCCGTTATCATCATGGTGCTAATAATGATGGTTGTGCCCCATTATTTGTTTGGATGGGATTGGACGACTACACTCTATCGGGCAATCGTACTGCTCGTCGTTGCTTCTCCGTGTGCGCTAGTCGCATCTATCATGCCAGCGACACTTGCCGCGGCCTCTAACGGAGCAAGAAAAGGTGTTCTGTTCAAAGGTGGTATCCACCTAGAACATTTGGGTTCACTTAATGCAATTGCTTTTGATAAAACCGGTACATTAACGAATGGTAAACCAATTGTTACAGACTTCTATGTACGTGATGACTCAGATCCAGATACAACACTAGCGATGCTTGCAAGTATTGAGTCTCAATCGAATCATCCGCTTGCTGTTGCCATTACAAATTATGCGATTGATAAAGGGCTAACCCTAGAGCGAAACCTTCAGATTGAAGATGTGCCTGGTCATGGTATTCGAGCGCTTGTCGATACACGTGAACTGCTCGTGGGAAATCCACGTTTTGTCGGAAAAGAGTTGGCAGAAGAGTTTCAGCAAGGCGTCGCTTTATCCCTTGCTGATGAAGGGAAAACAATCATCTTCATGAAAGACGATATGGGCATTATTGCTGCGGCGGCACTAAGAGATACATTACGCCCTGAAGCTGTCGAGGCAATAAGTCAATTAAAGCAAGCAGGTATTTTAACAATCATGTTAACAGGCGATAATGAAAAAACGGCTGCAGCTATCGCGAAAGAAGCTGGACTCGATTCATTCGTTGCAGAATGTCTGCCTGAAATGAAAGTTAATCACTTGAAACGTCTCCTAGTTGAGCACAAAAATGTAGGAATGGTCGGAGACGGGATCAATGATGCACCTGCACTTGCTACCGCAACATCAGGCATCGCAATGGGTGAAGGCACCGATGTTGCACTTGAAACCGCAGATATCGTTCTAATGCAAAACGACTTAAGACGTATCTCTTATGCCATTAAGTTATCCCGAAAAATGCAACGGATTGTGAAGCAAAATGTCTTATTCTCAATTTCGATCATCATGGTGCTAATTGTTTCAAACTTCCTGCAAGTCGTTGATCTGCCGCTCGGTGTTATTGGCCACGAAGGTAGCACTATCCTTGTCATTTTAAACGGTCTTAGGATGCTTAATCGAATTGAATAAGCAATTACTATTTTTAAATAGAATAAAAGCAATGCCTCCTATCACAGGACCGCATTGCTTTTTTCTTTAGCTATTATCAACTGAGTTCTCTCTAACATGACTGCATTAAGCTGGCCACCAAGCATTAGAATAATCGCCGAGAAATACAACCACATCATTAACACGATAATTGCTCCAATACTTCCGTATGTACTCGAATAGTTACCATAGCTACCAACATAGAATGAGAATGCAAGAGATGTCAGAATCCAGCCAACTGTCGCAAATAGCGCTCCAGGTAATACACTTTTAAATTGAATCTTCAAATTAGGAACCAGCCAATAGATAAGTGAAAATACAAAGAAAATAAGCACAGGCGGTACTAGCCAACGTAAACCCGCCCACAAAGTGAGGAAACCCTCCTCCAACCCCATGTAAGAGAATGCAAGAACCCCAATCTGTTGTCCAAATACCGGCAATATAAGTGCCACTAGCAATACAGCGATTAGCATAATAGTAAAGACAACTGACATACCACGAGCCATGATGAAGGAACGTGATTCTTCGGTGAAATAAGATCGGTTTAAAGCTTTCGTCAGTGCGTTCATACCTTTAGATGCTGACCACACCGTTGCAAGTGCCCCAATTGATAGTAAGCCACCATTGCGATTTTTCAAGATTTCATTTAACGTGTTCTCGATTAGCATAGCAACGCTCTTTGGTGCATAGTCTCGAATTAATAAGAAAACCTCGGCTTGGTTAAAGTTTAAATAAGGCAGCAATGTCATTATAAAGATTAATAACGGAAACAGAGACAAAAGGAAAAAGAAGGCGAGCTGCGAGCCAAGGCCCGTTACGTCGACTTTCTTTATCCGGACAAGAAGTTCTTTCAAAAATCCGCTTGTTGTCGTGACGTCAAATTCATCAATTTCCCCTTCTTTTACATCATCGAAAAACTTCATGGCTGCGGAATCAACCATAAAGCCATCTATTTTTTTCTTATACTTCCTAGATTTCTTTTCTTGGATTGGCGCAGGAGTTGAACGTTCATCATTTTTCAAACCTTCGTCACCCCTCTCAATACTTTCACTTTTTAAACCAACGTCATATTCCTAAGGCGTTTCACTAACAATTGACTTGTATTCATCTTTCGATTCAACAAATGCCTCCTTTGTATCCATGACTAGACCTTTTACTTGTGGCGTAAGTGTTTTAATCTCCTCTACCTGTGCTTTAATGTATGATACATCACCTGATAGTTGCTCAAAGACAGACTTATACTTTTCTTTCTTTTCCTCCAATTTCCATTTGAGAACATCCGGATTTTCCGTATAAAATTTCATTCCCGTTATACAATTAGTTGATTTCTTGACGATATGTTTTCGAGTACTCCGATCGAACATACTTACAACAGCACCTGTAAGTGCACCCACAATAATAAATGTACCAAATTTGCTATTACCCACTATAAGCCCTCCAATTCAAACTCTTTCGCATATACAATTATACCCCAGGAGAAGGAAATACAAACAAATTGTCGAATTTATAAAAATAAAGCTTGACGAATGCTGATAATTTTCGGAATATTGACAATAGGTATGACGAATTAGAGTAATTGAGAGGATGTGAGTTAGAAGGGAATGGGATTTCACGTAAAATTAATTACTTGGGGGTAATGGAATGGATGGATTAACAGCTTTTTTGGATAAAGTCGGGGGTATTATCTGGGGTCCACCTTTACTAATTTTACTTGTTGGTACTGGAATTTATTTAACGTTTAGGCTAGGACTTATTCAGTTACGATTATTACCTTATGCCCTAAAGTTAGTATTCACAAAAAATCAAGATAAAAATTCTGAAGGTGATATTACCCACTTCCAGGCTCTAATGACAGCGATGGCCGCAACCGTTGGCGTAGGGAATATTGTGGGTGTTGCTACCGCTATTTTCCTCGGCGGTCCAGGAGCATTGTTCTGGATGTGGGTTTCAGCATTTTTCGGAATGGCTACAAAATACGGTGAAGCAATTCTTGCCGTTAAATACCGTGTTAAAGATGCTAACGGTCAAATGGCCGGCGGACCGATGTATTACCTTGAACATGGGCTAAAAATGAAATGGCTTGGTGTTTTGTTTGCTATTTTCGGTGCAATAGCAGCATTTGGTATCGGTAATGGGACGCAAGCAAAAGCAGTGGCAGACGTAATGAATGAAACTTTTAGTGTGCCACATTGGATCTCTGGTCTCGTTCTTGTTGTATTGGCAGGAATGGTTATCTTGGGTGGTATTAAAACGATTGGTAAAGTTACATCATTCTTTGTTCCGATCATGGCAGTGTTTTATGTTCTTGCCGGTGTAATTGTACTGGTCTTGAACGTAGGGCTGATTCCTGAAGCTTTTGCTACAATTTTCAAGTACGCATTTAGTGGTGAAGCGGTTGCAGGTGGTGCAATTGGTACAGTAATCCGTTTCGGAGTTGCTCGTGGGGTATTCTCGAACGAAGCTGGTCTTGGATCCGCTCCAATTGCTGCAGCAGCTGCACGAACAGATATGCCTGGACGTCAAGCACTTGTTTCAATGACACAAGTCCTCTTTGATACATTAATTATTTGTTCTATTACAGGTGTTACAATTATTATGTCTGGTATTTGGAAAGATAATCCTGACAATCTTACAGGCGGTGCTTTAACATCTGCCGCTTTCGGACAATTTCTAGGTGGTGCCGGTCCAATCGTCGTTTCAATTGGACTATTATTCTTTGCAACGTCAACTATCTTTGGATGGGCATATTATGGAGAAAAATGTTTCCAATACTTGTTCCCGAATCCAAAAATCCTTATTTATTACCGTCTTGTATTTATTGCCGTAATATTCGTTGGGGCAACTGCTACGCTTGACGTAGTCTGGTTATTCGCTGACGTAATGAATGGCCTAATGGCAATACCGAACTTAATAGGACTTCTTGGATTATCTGGCGTAATCATTTTCGAAACAAAACGTGTTCAAGCCAAAATCAAAGAAGAAAAAGAAGCCGCAAAACGAGGCTGATCTACAATTCGATTTGACAGTCCGGGAGAATAATGAAATGATAGGTCCAAAGCTTATTGAAAGGTGGACAATACTATGGATTTATCTAACCCGACACCAGAAAATGTTTCTTATATGATTGACAAAATTACAGAAAAACTTCGTATGGTTAATTCAGCCGCTATGAATCCGGAGAATTTCAGCACATCTAAATATGATGACTTGCACTATATGTACAAAATGGTCATGAAACGTACTACAATTACACCAAATGAAATGCAGGCAATTGCAGCTGAACTTGGTACGCTAAGAAGTTAATTAATTAAAAAAGATTCGCCGGTATGAATTTACCGGTGAATCTTTTTTATCTTGGAACACGTCTTTTGATTAACCATTTATTCGTATAAAATACTGGCTTGAAGGGCTTGATAACCTTCATTTTCACTGGACTATTTCCGGTCCACTTACGGCTACCTATTCGTGACAGATTTACTGAGGGATCCTAGTGTGGCTAGAAGTGACTCCGTCACTTCTAGCCACTCTCTTTTCAGTAATACTATTGCGAATAGTTGCCTGTCGCGTACCTACACTATTCAAGTGAAAAATACAGTTGTTTTGGAAGTAAAGAGTAGATGATTATCTATAGAGGTTGCAAGTGCCCGAAGATGAAATTTCAGGCACTCTTGCACATTGTATAATGTGTTCCTTGCTTACTTTTAGTAAAGTTTATGCTTCAAATTATGTGATGCCTTATAGAAAGTGACACTTCTTTAATTAAGTAAGAAAAAACCCTAAAGAAAGCAATCAGCCGCCAAAATTGCATCTTTGGCGGCTCTTCTCCAGGTAAGAAACCCGCTATTCTCTCGTCCCAAAAATCTTCAGCATTACGTGTATCTTTGTTTTTGGAGAGCGACGGATGAAGGACCACCATACGATTACCGAAAATAATGTATAGGGATGCGACAAAGTCGCATCCCTATACATACAGACATCCAGACATCCAGACATCCCGGTAATTGTATAGAAGCCATTCTAATCCAAAGCGATCAAAATGCACCTATACACCTAGCACCCAATGTATGATCAAGTTATTTGCTGGATACTTTTAGTTAATAAACAGACGGGATCTTGGAACAATTCATTCAAATGCAGTTCCATCTTCTAGAACAAGTGGCTGGATAAGTACTTCAACCCGACGATTTTTACTTCGTCCCTCAGCCGTTTCATTTGATTCGATTGGCTGGAACTCGCCGTATCCTTTTGCACTGAATAACAGTGGATTGATTTCTTCATTCCTCACAATATTTTTCAAAAAGTTCACAGCTCTCATAACACTGAGCTCCCAATTTGATTGGAATTGAGCATTTCCGATTGGAACATTATCTGTATGACCAGTGACGACGATATGACGGGGGGGATCAAAAACAAGAAGTTCCGCAATATCATCTGCAATCCCTATATATTCAGGCTTAATATCTGCCATCCCCGGACTGAATAGAATACTATCCCTAATCGTAACCATCAATCCTTCATCCGTCATTTTTGTTTCGAACTGATTCTCCAGTTCATTCACCGCAATATACTCATCTACTCTATCCTGGATTTCAGCCAGTGACTTCTGATCTTCTAGATAGGATGTATTTTCGTCCTTTGGGCCCACTGAATTCTTCGGTATCGGTACAGCTGTAGGCGCCGTGTTATCCATCACGCCTTGTCCACTATCAAATATTTCACCGAACACTGCCGACATTTGTTTAAGTTTGACTTCATCTACCGAACTTGAGGCAAATAGCACGATGAATAACGCGAGAAGAAGAGTCATAAGATCGGAGTATGGCAACAGCCAGGACTCATCAATATGGTGATCATCCTTTTTTCTCTTACGTCTCTTCGACAAACTCCCCAGCCCCCTTACCGCTATTATTTGTAGCAGCTAGCTTTCGGCGTTCCTCCGCAGACAGATAAGAAGACAGCTTCTGCTCAATAACGCGTGGTGCTTCCCCTTCGAGAACCGAAAGAACCCCTTCAATCATCATCTTTTTCTGCCTTACCTCTTCATGCGATTTACGTTTCAATTTATTCGCAAATGGATGCCAAAGCACATATCCAGTAAAAATACCTAGCAATGTTGCAATAAAGGCTGCCGAAATCGCATGACCCAAGGCATCGATATCATTCAAATTCCCAAGTGCTGCAATCAGACCAACTACCGCCCCAAGAACACCCAGTGTCGGCGCATACGTCCCCGCCTGTGAGAATATTTGTGCTCCAGCGGAATGCCGATCTTCCATAGCTTCTACTTCTTCACTTAACACATCACGGATATAATCTGCATTTTGTCCATCAATTGCAAGACCCAATCCATTTTTCAAAAATGGGTCATTAATTTCATCAGTTTTTGCCTCAAGCGATAGTAATCCTTCACGTCGCGCAATATCTGCCCAACCTGAAAACATACGGATGATATCGGAATCGGATGTAAGTTTCTGTTCTTTAAAAAGCACACCAAATAGTTTAGGTACTCGTTTTAACTCATTCATTGGAAATGCAATGATAACAGCTGCAAGCGTTCCTACAAGTATTATTAGTATAGCTGCCATGTTAAATAAGCTATCTACCGGGACACCTTTCATCGTCATACCGACAAGAAGTGCGACAAATCCTAACACTAGACCAATTACTGTTGATAAATCCATAGTTGCCCCTCCAAGTATTCCATTCTTCTTCTTATTTCGGCATCTTGGGCCTATTCTTTAGGTGAACGGAATTAATAAATATATGCGACCTTTCATACAGTCACAATTCACCAATAAATTTGACGTTGCAGGCCGAGCCTATAAATTGGTACTATTATAGAAGATAGGGGAAGGAGTAATTATTTATGTCTACTTTCGAAAAACAATTATCCCGCTATGCTGAACTCGCAGTAAAAGTGGGAGTCAATATTCAACCTAATCAATACCTTTATATCAGTGCTTCAACAGAAACAACCGAATTTGTCCGCCTTGTAACTGAAAAAGCTTATAATGCGGGTGCACGTCAAGTATTTGTTGATTGGTCCGATGACACAATTTCTCGACTACGTTATGAAAAAGCACCTGCTGATTCTTTTTCCGAATTTCCTGAATGGAAAGTAATGGAACGTGAACAACTTGCGGAAAAAGGTGCGGCATTCATGAGCATCATGTCCCAAAGCCCTGACTTGTTAAAAGGAATTGATCCGTCACGCATTGCTGAAACACAAAAAGCCACTGGTCAGGCACTCGACAAATATCGGCAGTATGTACAGTCTGATAAAATCAGCTGGACTGTAATTGCCACTCCTTCGAAAGCATGGGCAGCAAAAGTATTCCCAGAGCTCTCAGAAGAAGAACAGATTTCGGCGCTTTGGACTGCTATTTTCAAAGCAGTACGCACTGACAAGCAAGACCCTGTACAAGAATGGATCAATCATGATAACCATTTGCACGCCAAAGTCGATTACCTAAATGACAAAAGGTACCGCAAACTTCATTACAAAGCTCCAGGTACTGACCTAATTGTTGAATTGCCTGAAGGTCACTTGTGGTGCGGAGCTGGTAGCGTCAATGAGAAGGGCGATACTTTCATGGCTAATATGCCAACAGAAGAAGTATTCACTGTTCCTCTAAAAACGGGCGTCAACGGCTATATTTCAAGCACAAAACCGTTAAGCTATGGCGGCAATATTATCGACAACTTCAAATTAACATTTAAAGATGGACGCATAACTGAGGTTTCAGCCGAACAAGGCGAAGAAGTCTTGCAACGTCTAATTGATACAGATGAAGGCGCAAAACATCTTGGTGAAGTCGCACTTGTTCCACATGCTTCACCGATTTCACAATCGGGGCTTCTTTTCTATAATACATTGTTCGATGAAAATGCATCGAATCACTTTGCGCTTGGCAGTGCCTATTCATTTTGTATCGAGGGTGGTAAAACGATGGCACGTGAAGAGCTTGTAAAACATGGTTTAAATCAAAGTATCACTCATGTTGACTTCATGGTTGGCTCAGAGCAAATGGATATTGATGGAATTCACGACAATGGCTCGTCAGAACCAGTGTTCCGCCGGGGCAACTGGGCTTTCTAATAAACGTCACAATTAGGTAAAACATTTTATGAAACCCTTAAAAAATTTGTTTTTTTGCTGTATACTATTGATAGTACTTAAACTAATAATTTTGAGAGGGGTCATATATATGGGCTTGATGTTCGCTACAGTTATCGGTTTTATGGTTTGCCTCGGTATTACAGCTATGTTCACAATGCACTTTCTTTCTTCGGCTATGATTTCCGCCGATTCTTCAACAATTGATCCAAAACCAGACACGAATTTCTAAGAGCTGCCTAAAGGCAGCTCTTTTCTTTTTACATATTTTCAAGTATGATAAATAAAAACTTACTAGATTGGAGTATATGATGACAATTCTTTCAGAAATACTTGATTTTAATGACACATTTGTAACTGAAAAACAATATGAACAATACGCAACAACAAAGTTCCCGGATAAGCGCATTGTAATAGTGACATGTATGGATACAAGACTGACTGAATTGTTGCCTAAGGCTATGAACTTAAAAAATGGGGACGCTAAAATCATTAAAAGCGCCGGCGCGGTCGTCACACATCCATTTGGTGGTATTATGAGAAGCATAATTGTAGCCGTTTATGAGCTGCAGGCAGATGAAGTTTATATTGTTGGACACCACGATTGTGGCATGAGTTCAGTCAATACCGATCGCATTATTAAAAAGATGGCTGACCGCGGGATTGACGAAACTATTTTTAAAACGCTAAAATACTCTGGGGTCGACATGGAAGATTGGCTACATGGTTTTGGTGAAGTAACAGAAAGCGTCAAGATGAGTGTTGATGCAGTTCGTAATCATCCACTTATGGATACAAAAGTATCCGTTCATGGGCTCGTCGTCCATCCTGATACTGGAAAGCTCGATATTATCGTAGATGGATATAAATATAACTCTCGGGTGTGAATTCGATTCATTTCCCGGGAAATAAACAAAAGCCGATTCCATTTTACAGGAATCGGCTTTTTATTTTAGCTATTAATCTCCGCAAAGCGGTCTTACCCTTTCAAAAGTCATCCTCCACTACAGCATAGATGTAATGGTCTTCCCAGACCCCATTAATGTAAAGGAGTTTGCGCAGCAGTCCCTCTTGGAAGTATCCGGACTTCTCCAGTACTTTTAACGAACCGCTATTACGAGGAGAAACATATGCCTCGACCCTATGCAAAGCAACTTTATCGAAAGAAAACTTAGTAACAAGACGGACCGCTTCCGTGCCGATTCCCCTACCCGTTTCACGTTCATCGATTGAATAGCCGACAAAACCGCTAGAAAATGGAAGTCTTTTAATACTGTAAAGTGAGATATGACCAATTAGCCTATTTGTAGCCATTTCGAAGATACCAAAGTTGTACTCCCTCCGGTCCCTCATCTGATAAATCGACTCCCTGATTTTCTCTCTTTGGACAGCTACAGTAAAATAACTACTTTCGTGCCGTGGTTCGAAAATAGACCAGTATTCTTTATTAGCGCTAATCAATTCCGTAAAGCTAAAAGCGTCTTCCTCCGTCAATATTCGTAAGTAACAAGTTCGCCCTTCAAGCAAAATCAATTCATATTCACCCTTTTACCGAAGTAAGTTCCAAGAACTCCTCAACATCTTTAACGCATAGCTCTACACCTTTTGCCCAAAACTCTTGTTTCGTAATATCCTCACCAAGATGCTTCATCGCAAGGTCTTCGACACTCATAACCGCAGTGTCTCTTAAAAGCGCCATATATTTTTGCTCAAATCCTTCGCCATTTTCTAATGCTTTTGCATAGATACTAAGGGAGAACAAATAGCCGAACGTGTACGGGAAGTTGTAGAATTGCACACCCGTAATGTAGAAATGGAGTTTTGACGCCCAGAAGTGTGGATGGACCGTATTAAGAGCGTCTCCGTAAGCTTCTTTTTGCGCTTCTGCCATTAACTCGTTCAATCTTTCAGCCGACACGATGCCATTTTTGCGCTCTTCGTAAAATCTCGTCTCAAAAAGGAATCTCGCATGAATATTCATAAAGAATGCAACACTGCGTTGAATTTTGTCTTCCAGTAGTGCAATCTTTTCATCCTTCGTTTCCGCAGCTTTAACAGCAGCATCCGCGACAATCATCTCTGCAAATGTCGATGCCGTTTCAGCTACTCCCATCGCATATTGGCGATTCATCCAATGGACTGGGCGCAATGCATATGAATGGAATGCGTGACCCAGTTCATGAGCAAGTGTTGCAACGTTCGACATTGTTCCGCTATAAGTCATGAAAATACGAGATTGCTCGGATGCCGGCATACCCGTACAAAAACCACCTGGACGTTTGTTCGGTCGATCTTCCGCCTCAATCCAGCTATCTTCAAAAGCCTGTCGAGAAAATTGTTCCAATTCCGGACCAAATTCTCTGAAATGTTTAAGGATGAATTCTGCACCTTCTTGATACGTCATCTTTTTTGTTGATGTTGTAACAGGTGCATCCATGTCATACCAATTCATCTTGTCAGTACCTAGCATTCTCGCTTTGACGTTCAAGTATTCTACAAACGGTGCTTTATTTACACCAATTGCTCCCCACATTGCATCGAGTGTCTCTTCACTCATTCTATTTCGGAGAAGCGGCTCTTTCAATACTGAATCCCAGCCACGTTTTTTGTATACTTCAAGCCTAAAACCGGCAATATGATTTAATGCTGATGCGAAGAAATCTTCTTTTCCTTCCCAAGCTTCTTCCAATGCTTCAAATGAGCGCTTTCTCACATCTGAATTCTCATGCGAACTTAAGTTATTTGCCTGCCCAACCGAAAGTTCTTTTTCTTCTCCGTCCAGTTCGATTTTGATTTTAATTTCACCAACGAGCATATCGTATAACTGTCCCCAGCCATGATAGCCGTCGACACTTAGTGATGTGATCAAACTCTCTTCCTCTTCAGACAGTTTCAAGTTGACCTCTTCACGCCATTCATTCAGCACAAATGCAAATGCCTTCAGTTCATCTGATTCCATTAATCCATTCCATGTATCTTCATCTGCTTTTGCAAGTGTTTGCCTAATTTTAAGCCCGATTGTAGAAAAGCGTGCCCCCAGTGAACCAATTTCCCCTTGCAGTTGCAATGCTTTTTTATCTGTTGTATCTGCCGCAAGGAAACACCCGATAACGGCACCTGCCTGTGACAGGTTAAGCGCAACCACTTTTAATGATTCAATAAGGTTCGCAACTTCTATTGATATACCCGCTGATTGAGGAATTTGAAATGCAACAGCCGTTTCCTCTAATGAATTGAGTTTTTCTTTTAGATTATCTAAATGTGTCCGCAGCTCTTGCGATTCACTTCCACCTTTAAAAAATACATCAAGATCCCATACCTCAGAATACGTTGTTTGTGTCACTAATATTCCCCCTCACTTCATTCTAAATCTTCTAAAAACACAAATTGATTATAACATGAATCTTCGGTGTGCGAAATAATACAATTGTGACGGAAGGTTCATACTTTCCTTCGCAGGTTCCACTTTTCCTCTGTATACTATTCAGTAGGAGGATTTAAATATGTTTAGAATTATTATTATGACCTTTTCGCTCATTGCGGTCGTTCTAGTCAATGTAGCTGCGCATATAACGCCTATCAATGGAAAAACGACCGGAGAAATCTCAACTAGTTTACCGGTGTTATTTACACCTGCAGGTTATGCTTCTTCAATTTGGGCAGTTATTTACCTGCTTCTCGCTATCTGGCTATACAGTTTTATGCGCGACAAAGTAAATGTTGACCACGCTTTATTTAATCGTAGGGTAGTTTTGTTTGTGCTTAGCTGCCTATTAAATATCACCTGGATTTTGCTCTGGCATTTCGGCATTTTCGGATGGTCAATCGTTATCAACCTTGCACTTCTAATAACACTGTTGACCATTTATTTTACTTATTCTATAAAGGATAGCCATTTTAGTGGTAGAGTTCCGATTGCTGTCTATCTAGGATGGACTTTCGTGGCGACCATTACGAATATCAGTTACGTCCTTACGTTGCACGAGTGGTCTGGTTGGGGACTAAGCGACCCGTTATGGACCGTTATCTATTTAACCATCGCAACCGCTATCGCTCTTCATTTTTTATACCATTATGCAGATATAGCATTTAGCACAGTCTTCATATGGGCATTTATAGGTATCACTGTAAAAAACGGTGCAGATGAATTATTCGTTTCCGCCGCAGCCCTTTTTCTTGCGGCTACAATAGCAGGATTCATGTTCTTCAGAAGAAAGTCATTCACATCCAAATAAAAAATCGCCGTCCTCCCATCGGGCAGGACGGCGATTTTCTATTTTCGCTCTAAAAGGCGCGGTGCTGTAGTAAATAATATTGACGCAACAATTGCTGATAAGATTATTGCAGGAATCATGTAACTAGCATTGTAAACGAGTGAATAAAGCCATACTGGTTGTCCAGCAGGCGCGTATGATGCAAAGAATACAATTCCACCAATGAAGTGGATCACAAAGCGTAAAAGTCCGCCAATCACAGTACCAACTACGATAGCCACTACCATCGATCCTTTATCACCTTTCGCTTTGCCACTTAACAGCCATGCAAGTGTAACGCCTGCCACCCCTACGAGCGTGTAAGCCACAAAGTAATCAAGCGCTGCTTGTATCACATTTAGAACATATCCACCCATCATCAGTTGCAGTAGACCACTGACGAAGCCTGTTAGCATACCGCCTACAATCCCCCATCTAAATGCCATGACAACAATTGGCAACATCGACAGCGTAACGGAGCCACCTTGCGGCATTGAAAATCCGATTTTATCGAGTACAAATGAAATTGCACCTAAAATTGCTATTTCAAGTAAAAGTTGAAGTCTTTTCCGATTCAAATTAATTCATCCCTTTCCTAACTCAGCGAAAGATGTGGACATAAAAAAAGACATCCCGAAATAGATGGGACATCGAATATGTCATTTTCCATCCACATTCCTACGCAAGAATAATCTTACAGGTTCTAAGGGTCAGGACGTCTTGTCCAATCTCAGCCAAATAGGCCCCCCCTGTGGTTCCAGTAATTTAGTTGTCTAATTCATTGTATAAGATGGGGATCCTTTAAGCAAGATGATTAATAGGGATGCTACTTATCCTATATAGTCAAAGTAAATGGAGGGATTTCTGTGTCGAACAATAAACTATTAGCTGCCCTATGCTATTTCAGTGTCTTCTTCACCCCTTTACTTGTACCTGTCATTGTTTATTTTGTTTCCGATAACCGTGAAGTAAAACACCATGCCAAGCGCTCCCTTGTTTCACATCTTGTTCCTGTTATACTTCTTATTGCAGGATTCATCATTTTTTCTTTTTCAATGTTTTCCTTTACCTACAACATGAATGGCATGCCGAGTGGAAACTTTGGCTTTTGGCGATTAACACCTGTCTTATTCATGCTAGTTTATGGCCTTCTGCTCATAGCTATTCTAATTTGGAATGTGTTTCAAGGCGTCAAAGTGTTAAAGTGAATGTTTATAAAACGGCTTCTTCGGGAAATAAGTAAATAATGCTTTGTTTAGGGGTGAGTAGTAATGAATATTGGAAAGTTAGTAAAAACCGCCATTAAATTGGCACCTATTGTCTATCCGATTGTTCGAAAAGTAATGAAAGAAAAAAAAGCAACCAACTCAACAATTCCTAGAAAATAATTCGACAGTCTGCAAACATCTTTTTAAGTTTGTAGGCTTTTTTGTTCAGCTCCATATGATATAGTATGGTATGGAAAAGATTGAACGGAAGAAAGGATTTGAGCTTAATGATTGCAAAAACTGAACAGGAAATTGAAGCGCTTAAAAAAATCGGTAAGATTGTTGCTGAAATTAGGGACACGATGAGAGAAGCGACTGTCCCTGGTAAAACGACGAAAGAAATTGATGAAATCGGTGGACGCCTATTCAAAGAAAAAGGTGCAATTTCTGGACCTATCGCAGAATATGATTTCCCCGGATTTACATGCATCAGCGTCAACAGTGAAGTTGCCCACGGCATGCCTGGTTCCCGTGTCATAAAAGATGGAGATCTCGTTAATATTGATGTCTCAGGTTCCTGCAATGGTTATTTTGCTGACACAGGTATTTCATTTGTTGTCGGTACACCCGATGAAAAGAAACAACAATTATGTGATGTGGCTAAAAGTGCATTTGAACGTGCAATGACGAAAGTTAAAGCAGGTTCTAGCTTAAATCAAATCGGTAAAGCAGTTGAACGCGAAGCAAAAGAACATGGCTTAAAAGTAATCAAAAACTTAACTGGCCACGGCATTGGTAAAGCGTTGCATGAAGAACCTTCGCATGTACTCAATTATTATGATGCTTGGGATAAGACACTTCTACAAGAAGGTATGGTTCTTGCAGTAGAACCGTTTATCTCTGAAAAAGCGGATCATATTATCGAATCAGGAGATGGCTGGACGTTCATCACACCAGACAAATCTCTTGTAGCTCAAATCGAGCATACAATCATCGTCACAAAAGGTGAACCAATTATTTTGACACAACTATAAGTATTAGAAAAGGGCTGTCCCTAGAAATCCAATGTTCTTGGATTCCCCGGGCAGCCCTTTTTCTTATTTCTTTTTAGGAGCAGCAATCGTTTTTGAATTTCCTTCTGCAAGGTGGCCTTTATACCACACTTTTTGAATCGTTTTAATTCCCTTAGTCAACTTACGGTAATCCCGTTCTTCTGGGTATGACAACAGTGTCAATACTTCCCCGTCTCCGCCTGCCCGTCCTGTTCTGCCCGAACGGTGTAAATATTGTTCAACCGTATGTGGCACGTCGATGTGAATAACATGCGTTAAACCATCAATGTCTAGCCCTCGTGCCGCAAGATCCGTTGCTATCAATATTTTCAACTCGCCTTTACGGAAACTTTCCAATGTCTTCTGTCTCTCAAATTTCGTCATTTCTGAATGGAGAACCGAAATTGGTGCTTCGTTATATTTGAGCTTCATTTCTTTCATGCGAAGCTGATCCACATTATTAATAAATGCAAGAGCACGAATTCCCTTCAAATAAGAAATCCCGCGCAATACATCCGTTTTGTCCCGCGCATCTGTTTTCACAAATGAATGGTCGACCTTACCTGATTTCGGCATTTCTTCAGCACCAACTTGGATGCGAATTGGATCCTTCATAAAATTGCTGGCAACAATTTCAATTTCATCTGTAATTGTTGCAGATACAGCAACAACTTGTCTTTCCGGATTTGCCGCTTCAATCATACTTTTCACAACGACGCGATGATCACGAGTTAGGAGCTGATCGCCTTCGTCAAGAACAATATGACGAATATCATGCATTTTTAACTTTCTGACCTTGATAAGTTCAGCCAAACGGCCAGGTGTCCCAACAACAATCGTTGGTTTTTTCTTCAACTGTTCAATCTGACGCTGCATATTAGCTCCGCCAATCAGTTGTGTAACCGTGATATTTGTTCCTGTTACCCATTCTCTGATAACGTTGACGATTTGCATCGACAACTCCTGCGATGGTGTTATAATCAGCGCCTGCGTCTGGTTTTTATCGCCATCAACCAATTGCAGAAGTGGCAATACAAACGCAAGTGTCTTGCCCGAACCCGTCGGTGACTCTGCAACGATATCTTTACCTGCCAGCATTTCAGGAATCATTTTCTCCTGAATTGGCATCTCGTACTCAAACTTCCATTTTTCTTTAAACATTTCGTCCATATTTTCTAAGAAGGACATCATTATCCCCACTTTCACTCTATTCCTTTCAGTTTATCATAATAGGCTCTGCTACACTCTATTTCTGACAATACTGATTAAGGTTTTCTCCGTGCGTTGACACGCTGTTCAAACGCGTATGCATACCCTATTAACTCAGGTTCGGTAAATGCTTTCCCTGAAAATGTAATACCAAACGGTTCGCCTGCCTCAGAATAGGCTGCCGGAACGGTAACAGATGGATAACCGGCTGCCGCTCCAAAACTGCAGCCGTGATCTTGTGGAAATACTAGTGCTTGAACAGTATGCTCATCAAGTGCTTTCCCAAGCGCAATGTCACCCGCTAGATGGCGATTACGAAGAAGCGCCTCGATATAAGCCCGTTCCGTCAATGCTCCACTTGTTCGCTCCACTTTTTCCAGCATCACTTGACCGAATTTCAATGTCTCTTCTGCATGTTGATTGTTGAAATCGATAATATCGGACAATGTACGAATCGGATTTATTGCCGGCGTCTTCCCTAAATATGCATTCAAGGTCGCTTTGAATTCATAGAGAAGGACATTATAGCCAAGGTCATTTTCCATTGTACCAAGGTCTATATCATCTAGGATTACGGCTCCCGCCGCTTCAAGTTGCTTGAGCGCCGCATCAAAAAGGTTCAAACGTTCCGTAGATGCCTCTCGTTCGAAAATAGTTCGCGCAACGCCGAGACGTACACCTTCAAGCGCTTTTGTGTCAAGAACTGACGTCCAATCAATTCCTTCTAAACAGGAGGCCCCTGCTGTTACGGGGTCTTCTGGATCCGTACCAATCAGCAGACTGAATGTAATTGCTGCGTCCTGTACAGTCCTTGCCATAGGCCCTGGAGTGTCCTGTGTGATAGAAAGAGGAATCACTCCTGTGCGGCTGATTGTTCCTACAGTCGGCTTAATACCGACAAGCGAGTTCTGCGCTGACGGATTAAGGATTGACCCCGTCGTCTCCGTACCGATCGCCACTGCTGCCAGATTCGCGGCAATACCTGCGCCGGCTCCCGAACTCGATCCTCCGACATCAAATAAACCATATGGATTATTCACTTGGCCTCCACGTGAACTCCAGCCGTTGGTCATCCGATCGGACATGAAATTCGCCCACTCTGTCATATTCGTCTTTCCGAGAATAACGGCTCCCGCATCACGTAATTTCTTAACGAGGAAAGAATCTTCTGCAGCATAGAAATCCTTAAGCGCAAGTGACCCGCAGCTCGTATGCATCATGTCACGAGTCCCCATATTATCTTTCAGTAAGATCGGAATACCATGAAGAAGTGAACGTATGCCTTTTTCCCTTCGTTCTACGTCAAGAGCTCTGGCAATTTGCACAGCTTGCGGGTTTAACTCAAGCACTGCATTTATATTTTTATTCCTATGTGAGATTGTGTCAATATACATAAACGTAAGCTCTTCAGCCGATAACTCTCCGCTACTCATTTTCTCCTGCATTGCAGAAATTGTTGCCTCATCTAGCCACTCTCTTTGAAGTCTTTTCAATTTGTCATCTAACACCGGGAACCCCCACCAATCTGAATCTTGTGGTACTAGTTTACCTCAATTGAATAGACATAAAACAGTGACATACAAAAATGTCGGCTCATGGAGTTGTTCAAGCCGACACGGTATTATGTAGTGGCGTTTAAACCATTATTTATATTCCTTCAATCCTCCCATTTCAAACATAAATACCGTTAATTTTTCACATCAGCAACCATATATGCGATAATTAGAATAGCAATTGGATGGAGATAATTTCTGTCCTATTCATGGAGGGATTTAGGTTGACGATTTTCTTAACGGGTTCTACTGGTTTTCTTGGTGGTAAATTACTAAATAACTTACTCGAAACAACTGATCATACATTATTCGTACTTGTACGGGATATGGAAAAGGCAGAACGACTTGTGGCGGGTCTTTCTGGAAATGCCGCTAACAGAATCAAGCTTTTAAATGGCGATATTACACAACCGTTATTCGGACTTTCTGATGATGTCATTCAAGAATTAAAAGGCAAAGTCGACCTTTTTTATCACATTGCAGCTCTTGTAAAATTCGATGAAGAATTGCGTGAAGAGCTTTTTGCAGTCAATTATGGTGGTACAAAAAACGCGTTAGAACTAGCCAAGTTATTCAATGTAAAACAATTCATTTATATCAGCACTGCTTACACAGTCGGTAAACGTGCGCATGGTGTAGAATCACTTTACCCAATCGATGCAAACGTTCATAATCCTTATGAGGAGAGCAAAGTAAAATCCGAACACCTTGCCCTTTCCTATTCCGATTGTATGGATGTATCCATATTCCGTCCTTCAATTATTGTTGGTGATTCAGAAACAGGCGAAGCCGATTCCGAGTTCACGCTTTACGGTTTTATGCGGGCACTTGATGTATTCAAGCGTCGTATCGCTAGATCTGTTGACAAGGCTGATATTATATACCGTGTCGTCGGTAGCAAAAATGCAACATCGAACTTTGTCCCTGTCAATTACGTCGCTGACATTTTAGCGCTAGCTGCAAGTAAAGCGGAAGCCGGCAAGATTTACAACATTACCAACCCTTCGCCTGCGACGAATTACGATCTCCTATCGCTCATCAAAAACGCACTCGATTTTCAGCAGTTGGAAATCATAGAGAACGCAGAGCCAGGAATGCTGACAGCTGATGAAGAGAGACTGAACGGCATGATTAGCGTATTCAATGCCTACTTATCCCGTTCATTCGATTTCGATGATAGCAACACAAAGCAGCTTATCGAAGGAACTGATATTAGACATTTGGATATGGATGAACAGACGACAAAGTTAATCATTGATGCTTATTTCGCCGTATCAGAGTGAACTTTCATGAAATCAAAAATGGACTAAAACCGTAACAGGTTTAGTCCGTTTTTTTGTTGCGCAACAAGTTCTTATAGCAATTAGTTGCTTTAGTCTTTCAATAACCTTATTGAATCCTAGAATATGTCTCTTTTACAAGCACCCATTAACTAAATGATAGGAAATCAGCAATTTTGCTACATAAAGTCAAGAAAGTATATTTCTTCGTATTATCTCAGTTAACACAATACTAATAATCGCACAGATAACCATCATTATTAATAGCCAACGTTTTTGCTTATCACTTAACCTAACATTCCTTTTATGCCCAGAACTTTCATTTTTACCATTCACCAAGAGACTCCCTCCCTTTCAGCTTTGACTACGCTTCATTCCAAAACAACTAGGAAAAACTAGCATTTTTCTTACATCCTGTTTTCCAAATTACGAGCAGTCGTACTCTTTTCAACATCCTTGTTTTCTTTGAAGGTTCCTAACGTTTTATCGAACGAAGTATGCGTGACCCCGAACCAGTAATTCTCGTTTTTAAAGTGATGCAGAAGATGGTGCTTCTTAATGTTTTTCCCCATTTTCGTACGAGGTTGTATTGGCTTATGGGCGATGTAATGTTTCCACTCGTAAAAGAGAAAGTAAGCCACTAAGCCTGTCGCAAATGATGCCGTCAGGTTCGTGCTCCCCGTTATTAGGAAAACAATAAGTCCATAAATGATAAATCCCGGAATGCTAAACCATAACGGTAGAAACAATAATTTTAAATCATCCGGATGGACATGATGATCATAGTGTAGCCGTTTAATCATCTTCAGCATAAACGGATTTTCCGGAGTTTTAATGTGAAATAAAAAACGGTGAACCATATATTCACTTGTTGCATACGTCAGCATTCCCAAAGCTAAAGCCACCCACGTCCAAAGATACAGTACATGGGACACGGTTAAAGAAGCACAAATCAACAAAATAAGCAGCATAACGGTTACGTCAGGGTAAGTTCCAAATTCCTTTAAGTATTTCCTCATTAACAACCATCCCCTTTTTTAAATAATTATATAGAAATAATTCAGAATATTCAACACCATAAAACAATCCCCTATGCGATATGCATAGGGGATTGTTTTATTACCAACTACTATTTTTATATTTTCTATAATAATTAATTTGCCTGGCGAATAAATACAACTTGCGCTTGAAATGACGGTCTTTTTTGTAAAACAAAGGATTGCCGTATTTCCCTGCTCTAAGCAATGCTTTCACATCTTTGAGTACTTCTTGGTTTGACACAAACTTCTTAAGTACGATTTTAGGTACGACAGTGAATAGGAATTTTTCATTCAGTAGCGTCAGCTCTTTCTGTTCACCATGAATGACGTCATCGACTAGATACTTCGCCATATTATGTCCGCAAGCCGTAATATAGTAGCTTGATCGCCCTTGTCGTATATTCACCTCAAACACTTTGAATTTACCGTCCCGCTCGTCATATTTCAAATCAAAGTTCGCGTAACCGACGTAATTCAATGCTTCAAGGAAGCCTTTTAGTTTCAACATCATCTCTTCATTATACCGCGTGATAAGCGCTGTATAATTCCCTATTGCAGTAACGGTATGCTCTTGCAACACGACTTGTGCGAAAGTGATCAGCTCAGCCTTGCCATGACTGTTCATGTAGAATACAGAATCCCACATGTATGTATCGTCCCCAGGGATATAATCCTGGATAATGAGATCCTCTCTATAGCCGCCCGCTTTAATCGTTTTGATAACGTTGTGGACTTCATCGTAGGAATCGACCTTATACACTTTCTCCATGCCCGTAAACGGATTCTTATAGTACTCGACACCGTTGCTTGGTTTGATAATGATTGGGAACATGACCTTTTCTGCGAACGGCTTTTCATCCCGGCAAGAATAGTAATATGTCGCTGGAGCTTCGATACCATGTTCAGCGCATAGCTTATAGAAATTCGATTTAACGAGCACATCGTTCATAAGTGGTTCTGAAATATAATTAAACACGAAATGACTTTTCAGTTCGTCAGCATTTTCAATAATCATCCGAACGTAAAGATCATTCGTTCCAATGAGTAACATTTTTTTCCCTGGTTCCGCATACTTCACCGCAACCTCTTTCAAGAATCTCACGAATACTTGTTTTTCAGGCAACTTCGGATTGAGTTCTATGGTGCCTATAATTGAGCTTAAACTGGTAAATGATAACGGTTCTTTTCCTACTAGAATTGGGTTGATACCATACTCTTCATGGAATGAAATCGCCATGTTGTAAGCATTCATGTCTGTTCCAATAATGATTGGTATGAAATTAGTATTTGTCATTTTATCCTCCAACTATCTTTTCTACTCATAAGTGTATGGCTCCTGTTTTTCAATGTCAAGGAAGCGCATTATGAGCTGGAACATAAGAAAATCCAGTACCGCCCCAATAGGCTAGTACTAGATTCTTTTTCATACTATGGATTACTCCTGCACTAGCTGAATGGGACCCTCGACCGGCCAAATTGAAAAATCTGTAATGATACCATCAACGTCGTATTGATAAGCTCTGTCCACCCATCCCTGATTTTTCGTAGACCAAACCAATACTTTTCCACCTTGATTATGTATTTGATCGATCACACGTTTATTGACATATGAGACGTTAAAGTTAATGTATGTCGCAAAAGAGGTTAGGTCAACTATTTTTTGAGTGGACAGAGATTGAATCGATGGTTTCATGAGTAGGGCCACTTCTAATTCCGGAAGCAACGTGTTCATTTTCCTCATTGATTCGATATCGAAAGATTGAACAATAATGCTGTTCACATCCTTATATTCGCTTAACAAAGCCACTACTTGCTCTTCAATGCCCGGATACATAGCTGGTTTCTTAATCTCTATTAATAAACCAGTTTTCCCGTAAAATTCATCGAGTAATTCATTTAAAGTAATGATTTTTTCGCCTGCAAATGAAGAATGGAATTTCCCTCCTGCATCTAACTCTTTTAATTCGGCAAGCGTGAAATTTTTCACATAGCCAGAACCATTTGTTGTCCTGTCCACTTTGTCATCATGTATAATGATTAACTCTCCATCTTTGGATAGGTGTACATCACATTCTAAAAAATCTGCTCCAAGCTCTAGCGCTTTTCGAAAAGCGGACTGCGTATTTTCCGGAGCAAAATTAGAAGCCCCTCGATGTGCTACACTAATCATTCCGTTCATTTCCACATGATTAAAAGGTCGTGCCTCGTAACCTACTAGAAGCAGCATACATATACTTACAAAGACGAATAATAACTTCTTTTTCCGCAACTCCCCCATAATTAAAACCCCACACCAAATGATGAATACTAACTATTCTAATCATTCTTTTTATTTATTATAGCATATGTGTAAGGTCCTGTAACTGTTAATTACTACTAGGCTTAAAGATACAAAAAGTTCCAATAGAAATAAATGATTTCTTATATAAATACACCAATTCGTATGATTATATTTTATCTAAAAAGGAAAGGGAGATGTAAAATATGGCTACAAAACCACCTCGATTGCAGCCAGGAGATACTGTTGGGATTGTTACGTTAGGTAGTCCATTGGCAGCAAGTAGAATAGATGAAGGTATAGCTACTTTACGGAATATGGGGTTTAAAGTACTCGTAGGCGAGCATGTCTATTCATCGAATGGATTCATTGCAGCGACACCTCAACAAATGGCGTCAGATTTAATGAAGATGTTTCAGAATAAAGAAGTGAAATGGATATTGCCTTCGAGGGGCGGCGTTGGTGTAGCAAGTATTCTCCCCTTCCTCGACTTTTCTATCATTTCTCAAAATCCAAAAATTGTCTCAGGCTACAGTGACATTACAGTACTCCTGAATGTACTGTACGAATACGCAAACTTAATTTCATTTCAAAGCCTTCTCCTTCTAGACTTCAATCTAAGTACTCCGGCATATAATTTCAATCAATTCTTCTCAGCAGTCACAACATTGACCGCACCTTGGGGTATAAATAATCCACCCGGTATGCCCCTCGAAAGCTTAGTTCCTGGAAACGTAACCGGTCCTGTTATCGGAGGCAATCTCACATCTTTCATAGGTACATTAGGGACTTCTTATGAAATCAATACAGAAGGTAAAATTATTGTACTTGAAGAAACACATGAACCAATCAACACCGTTTACAGGTATTTGAACCATCTTTTCTTAGCCAAGAAGTTCGATGATTGTGTAGGGATAATAATGGGGGAATGTACGAATTGTGAGAATGCATATGGAAAGTCCTATCGAGATCTTATCAACGAATTTCTAGTCCCTTTAGGTAAACCACTTATGTCCAATCTTGCAACTGGACATGGCATATATAAAGCAGCGATACCTATCGGTGCGACCTTGAATATGAATACAGTTAACCGAACATTAACTGTAATGGAACCAGCTGTCAGCCCGCAGTGACACATATCTTAATCCTTGAATATTAATTATCTAAAATGAAAACAGCATGGATTCATCCTACTCCGAATACAGTAGATAACATCGACACTATAAGAGGAGTGAATATCCGATTACGACATTTGTAACGCAATCATTGGATGAAATCCGATTCTGGTCACGGATTATGAAGGAACACGCTTACTTTTTAAGTCTTGGATTTACTGCAGATGATAAAGAACTTATTCGAGAAGCACAGCAATTTATTGTAGTATTTGAACGCATCGAAGAACAAATTAGCAACTACAACGCAACCACAGATCCAAATGTAATTAGACAACTAAACATTCAAGTGTATCAGGCCGCAGCTTCTATTTGGGCTTATAAACGAAAAGTACTGGGATTGATATTACGTTGCCAAATTGTATCCAACAACATTCCGTTATTAGTTGACCATACCAGCCGAGAGGCAGCTTATTTTGCTAAACGATTAAAGGAATTAAATGAAGGCAAGCTGATACCTTTACCTGAGGCAATTATTAAAGAGAATGTGTTTTTCTTGAAAATAATGGCAGACCATTCGAAATTCATCAGCCATCTGCTAGACCCTTCTGAAAGAAAACTTGTGGACCAAGCGCGAGAGTTTAGCCATGATTTCGACCAACTTCTTTTCCAAGCCCAAGATTTGGATCACATGCGTCCTCAGTCAGAAACTCAACCGCTGTTAGAACATTTTCTTGACCAAAATCGCGTTTCTGTCGTATCGTTACGCGATTTCAAAAAGACTGCAAGAGATTTAATTGAAGCATGTAAAATAAAGAGCAACATTCCCGCCCTTCTTGCTGACCACGTATACCGTGAAGCGGATCACTTTCTTCAAATTATTGATGCTTTCGATGAACATCTTGTAGCACAAAAAACGTAATGCCTTACTATGCATGAAAAAGGTGCTATCCAAAAGTAACCAGTAAATAACGTAATCAAACACTAGGCGCCCTTTTGGGTTACTTTTGACCGAACGACTTCTATACCATTACCGAGATGTCTTAAATAGATAGGATAGGGATGCGACTTCGTCGCATCCCTATCCTATCTATTTCGGCAATCATATGGTGGTTAATCAATAGACCTGCTGATTTTGACACAACGAAAACCATTAATCAATTCACAGTTAGCACCTTGGTTAATGGTTTTAGATATAGTGTGTGATTGGTCGATAATTGGACATAATAAAATTGATACGTTCTTATCCATTAGCACCTTACTGTGTATATTTCCAAAGTTATCAACTATCAAATTACGGAAAGTCAAAATAAGAGGTGTAAGCGCTTTAAATTTCTCTTGCATTTACAGATTACTTTTTTTATAATAAACATGAAAATGATTTACATACAGGAGGTAACAATGATGAATAGTTTCTTCGAGAAAGCACAACAATTTGGGAAATCATTTATGCTGCCCATAGCCGTTTTGCCGGCGGCAGGTTTACTTTTGGGGATTGGTGGTGCTCTATCTAACCCCAATTCAATAAAAGCTTATCCATTTTTGGACGTATCTTGGTTACAATCAATTTTCACCATTATGGCAAGCGCAGGAAGCGTCATATTCGCAAACCTCGCCCTTTTGTTTGCGATAGGTGTAGCGGTTGGTTTAGCCAAAAGTGATAAAGGAACCGCTGGACTTGCAGGTATGCTCGGTTTCCTAGTGATGAATGCAACTGTCTCAGCATTATTGTCAATCACGGGAATTCTCAATACTGAAAATCCCGCATCTGTAGGACAAGGATTAGTACTTGGCATTCATACTTTAGAAACTGGGGTCTTTGGCGGTGTAATGGTCGGTATTTTAGTTGCTTTCCTTCATAATCGTTATAATAAGAAGCAACTTCCTCCATTTTTAGGTTTCTTTAGCGGATCACGATTTATTCCTATCATTTCTGCATTCGCATCTATTTTTCTTGGGGTGCTTATGTTCCTAATTTGGCCATATATTCAGGCGGGTATTTTTAAAATGGGCGGACTAGTAGAGGCCACTGGTTACATTGGAACATTTATTTTTGGATTCGTGTTACGTTTATTAGGTCCATTCGGTCTTCACCATATATTCTATATGCCTTTTTGGACGACTAGTCTAGGCGGATCACTCGTTATCGATGGACAACTCATTGAAGGAACACAGCGAATCTTCTTTGCACAGCTTGCTGATCCTACCGTTGAAAAGTTTTATAGCGGAACATCCCGATTCATGTCCGGACGCTTTATTACGATGATGTTTGGACTTCTTGGTGCAGCTTATGCAATTTATCGCACAGCAAAACCTAAAAACAAAAAAATTGTCGCAGGATTAATGGGATCTGCTGCATTAACATCATTCTTAACTGGAATTACAGAACCCATTGAATTCTCATTCTTGTTCATTGCTCCTTTACTTTATGTTTTACATGCCTTTTTGGACGGATTAGCCTTTATGATGGCTGATATTTTCCAAATTACAATCGGGCAAACATTTTCGGGAGGATTTATCGACTTTGTCCTTTTCGGAATTTTACAAGGTGACGCGAAAACAAACTGGATAATTGTTCCACTAATCGGTATTCCATGGTTCTTTGTTTATTACTTCTTATTTACATTCTTTATTAAGAAGTTCAATTTCAAAACGCCTGGCCGTGAAGATGAAGACTTAAAAAATGCGCCAACAATGGAAAACACAAGCGAGAGAGCACAAACAATTATTACTGCATTAGGTGGCGCAGATAATTTAACAAATGTTGACTGCTGTGCTACTCGCTTACGTATTAGCGTCAATGATCCAAGCAAAGTTGATGAAGCACTATTGAAAGAAACAGGAGCAAAAGGTGTTATTATGAAAGGTAAGGGTGTCCAAGTCGTTTATGGACCGCATGTTACAATTATTAAAAATGAAATCTCAGAAATAGTTGGTGAGTAATTATGTTGAATAAAATAAAAAACGGGCTTGTTGCTTCATGCCAGGCCCTTGAAGATGAACCTCTTCATAGTTCGTTTATTATGGCGAAAATAGCGCTTGCTGCCGACCTTGGCGGAGCTGCTGGTATTCGCGCAAATTCTCTGCTCGATATTCAAGCAATAAAAAAAGAGGTTTCTCTACCTGTTGTCGGAATTGTAAAACGTGATTATCCTGATAGTGATGTTTTCATTACTGCTACAAAAAAAGAAGTCGATGAATTAATTGAATCCGGCTGCGAAATGATTGCTATGGATGCTACATTGCGTCAACGTCCAAATGGCGAGCAGTTAAAGGATATCGTTGATTATGTAAAAGTAAATCATCCACATATCCAATTAATGGCTGATATTTCAACTTTAGAAGATGCACTCGAAGCTGAACGTTTAGGATTTGACTGTGTTTCTACCACTCTTTATGGGTATACAAACGAAACCAGTGGATGTAAACTTTATGAAAATGATTTTGAGTTCATTAAGATCGTTTTAGATAATATTCGCATTCCGGTTATAGCTGAAGGTAATATACTAACACCTGAAATGGCAAAAATAGTAATGTCTCTTGGCGCTTATTCCGTTGTCGTGGGAGGGGCTATTTCAAGACCCCAGCAAATTACTAGGCGGTTTGTAGACGAGATCAAAGGAGTGTAATGAATGGTTACACTATTGAAAGAAATTCAATCTAGATATTCTTCTTTCTCGGAAAAAGAAAGAGGCCTAGCAGATTATTTTCTTTCCTCGCCAATTGAGGCTTCACAAAGCAATATTAAAGATATTGCTGCCAAGACTGATATTTCTGTTGCGACGATTACACGTTTTTGCAGAAAGGTTGCTTGTAGAAACTTTGTCGAGTTGAAAATAAAGTTAGCGCGAGAGGCGTATCAGGTAGGTAATGATAACGTTGACTCTAAATTAAAGCGGCAATATGAGGATATTCTAAATGATATTCAAGGGCTAAGTGGAAAAGATGCTTTAAATGAGGTCATGCAACTCATTCAAGAATCGAAGAAATTGTATATTTATGGATTAGGTAGTTCAGGACTTGCTGCGCAGGAGTTAAATTATCGTTTAAGCAGAATGGGCTTTGCATCAGAAGCTGTAACTGATCCTCATTTAATGATCATTAGGAGCACACTAGTCCAAGATGGTGATTTACTACTAGCATTCTCTCGTTCTGGACAGACTAGAGATTTATTACACTCTATAAAAGAAGCTAAAAATAATGGCGCAAAAATCGTCTCGTTCACCGCTTATGGTGATACTCAGCTAACCAAATTATCCGAAGCCGTTTTATGGACGATACATCCTTTACGTACCGGATATATATCTACTGGTTTAGATTTGAGTGTTCTTTATTTGATTGACCTTATTAGCTTATTTTTATTAAAGGACCAAAAAGTTAAAGAAACATATGAAAAAACAGTAACAGCCATTTCCTCTGAAGCATATATCGAAAGTAATCAATAAGATTATAATATAAGGTTAAACTAAAAAAGGTATCTGGTTCTAAAACAATTCGGGATTGTTTTTAGAACCAGATACCTTTTTCTTATAGAGATTAAGTGAAATTCCATTCGTAATTACATCGAGTTCTGCTAATCCACCTCCTACTGTCAGTATATTCACAGTTTTTTAAAATCAGATTCAGCCACGCCCGTCTACGTTAACCGCGTGGCCATAACATCACAGAAACACCAATTATACAGATCAAAGCACCTAGCCAATCATATGTATCCGGCATCTTTTTATCGATTCCCCATCCCCAAAGGACAGATAGTACAATGAATACACCGCCATAAGCAGCATATACCCTGCCAAAAGTCGGAAAGTGCTGGAAAGTAGCAATCACACCGTACATAACTAAAACAAGTCCACCGATAAGGCCCAAGTATGCCGGCTTACCTTCCCTTAACCACTGCCAAATGAGGTATCCTCCACCGATTTCAGCTAGACCAGCAAATAAAAAAAGTAGTATTACTGTAATCAAACTAAAGACATCCTTTCGAAACTTTAAATATGCAGGTTTTGGAACCTTTTTATATAGATATAAATATTTCCTTCACCCCGCCCCGACTACCCCTGCAATGCGACTTCACTCTAATTCTACATGTATTCATATGTGACATTATCACTTCCAAACTCTTTATAATCGTATCACACGATATACCCTATGGCTTGATACTTATGAATTGAAACAAATGATCAATAGTTGAATAGTAAGTTCTATGAAGGTATTTTAGTATCGCAATTATTACTTCCCATCAGATAAATTAATTGTGAAGTTCATAGGTAACAGCTTATACAATATTTTGTACCAATGAATAAGCTATATTAAATAGTCGTTAAGTCACCAAAAGGAGGTTTTTATTATGCTACAGAGAGGAAATGGACGTTTTCGTTTTTGTGTTTTACCCGGCTATAACTGGTGTGGGCCTGGTTGTAATGGGCCAGGTGCTCCTATTAATGATGTAGATGCAGCTTGTAAAGCTCATGACGATTGTTATCGTAGGTGTGGAAATCCATGTGAATGTGACCGAGAATTTATTAATTGTCTACGGTCTAAAATAGATCCATGTACTAAAAAAGGAAGACACGCGCGTATGCTCTATAATTATATGAAGCTTCAAACAATTTTCACTTGCAACTTTTATAGATAGTTGGCAGTATAGAACCCCAGAAGGTACCTGATACCAATTCATATCGGCACGTCTGTTGATTAACCACTTTCTTGCATAAAATGCAGGTGAGAAAGAATTGAAAAACTCCATTTTCACTGGATCATTTCCGGTCCGCTTTCGGCGAATTAATCATGGCAACATCTTTACCGAGGGGGCCCCAGTGTGGCCCCCTACACATCAAGACATCTCGGTTATCATACAGAGGTCGTTCAGTCCAATCAAACAGTAACTCCACACGAAGCACCTACTCGCCAGAAGACTGTTAGCGTCCGCATTTCATGATGTCAATAATAAACACTAAATAAAATCATCTCCCAGAAAAGAGTTTGACAAATTTGTGAACAAGATGAATAATAAGAGAAAAGGGAGTGGTTGAAATGGAATCTAAGTGGGGTATGCTGAACGCCGTTAAGTACGTGGCGGGTACGTTTCTTGCCATTGGAATTTCTATATTCCTGTACGGCTTCTTCGTAAGCGATTACAGCACCATTACAGGCATCGGGATCGGCACGATTATGGGGGCAATTTTCATCTTCATGATAGGAGTATTCTTTGTCGCAACAGAAGAAATGCAAGAAAAAGTCGATAAGGGAATACGCGTCATTCAATAGATATAACAAAAGGAGCGCCATTTAAGGCGCTCCTTTTGAATGATACGATTACATATCCCAGACTAAAATTAACAATGTACCGAAAATCGTAACGAGGGCTATGGCAACACCATAATAAATGTTCATATAGATTGCATGCTTATCCTCTGTCTCTCCGGCATGCATGAAGACGATGAGCTGAACTGCCGCTTGTACGAATGCTGTGACTAACAGGATCGTCATCCCTACCGCAAATGACATATCTAGAAAATAGACTGTTAATGCAGCTGCAGTAAGAATCATCGAAAAGACAAAGCCCATTACTTGTTTACGCGGGAATAATTCACTCATGTTACATCATTCCTTTCAAATAGACGAAGCTGAAAATAAAGATCCAGACGACATCCAAGAAATGCCAGTATAATGAAAAGATGAAGGCTTTATTGGCCGTTTTAGGCGTCAAACCGTGTTTTTTCACTTGTAAAATGATGAATAATCCCCAGAACAGACCCAGCGTCACGTGCGCTCCATGTGTCCCTAATGTCGTCAATAGGATACCGGTAAATGCGCTCACTTGAAGCCCTGCTCCAACATGTACATAATGCGTAAACTCGTAAATTTCCACGCCTAGGAATGCTAGGCCTAGTAGCAATGTGATTCCAAAGAATGTCATCATAGCATTCTTTCGTCCCAGACGCATCGCATGCACACCAAGACCAATTACAAAGCTACTTGTTAACAGCAATATCGTCTCAATAAGGACCGGTGTAAGTTCAAAAATCTCTGCACCAGTCGGACCGTCAGCGGTACGATGCTCTAGTGTGAAATACGTTGCGAAAAGAGTTGCAAACAGCATCACTTCTGCGCCAAGGAAAATCCAGAAGCCTAAAATATTCAACCTATTTTGTTCTGTTTTATATTCAAGCGGAAGTGAATTATCTATTTTCATCTTTTAACACCTCGCTATCTTTTTCTGTTTCTTCAACCTCTTGAACCGAAATATAGTGCCCGTCATCCTTCTCAAACGAACGATACGCCATACAAGCAAAAATCGCAATTGTCGTTAGGATAGCAGGTATCCACATGCTGAATATGAAGGAGAAGCCCCATACAAAGAAAATACAACTCATGATAAATGGCATACCGCTGTTATTTGGCATATGAATTTTCTCAATCTCGCCAGTGAATAACGGTTCGCCTTTTTTCTTATGATCCCAGAATGCTTCAGTCGAGTTCACTTGTGGTGTTCGCGCAAAGTTATAGGATTGAACTGGACTTTGTGTAGCCCACTCAAGCGTACGCGCATTCCACGGATCGGAACTGATATTTCGTGAAGCATAACGCGTACTGTAATAGATGTTGTACACAAGAATCGCAATACCCATCATCAGAACAATCGCGCCAGCAAAGGACAGCAAGTTCAACGGTCCATAGCCAGATGCCTCAGAGTATGTGTACATCCGACGTGCCTGGCCATCCAATCCAGTGAAGAACATTGGGAAGAACGTGACGTTAAAGCCAATCGCGATAAACCAGAATGCCCATTTCCCAATTTTTTCACTCAACATGTAACCAAACATTTTCGGCCACCAGTATGTCAGACCTGCCAGCATCGCAAAGACAACGCCTGGAATGATTGTATAGTGGAAATGTGCGACCAAGAACATCGTATTATGATATTGATAGTCGGCACTCGCCATACCAAGCATAACTCCGGTTACCCCACCGATTGTGAAAATTGGGATGAACCCAATTGTATAGAGCATAGGAACTGTAAATTCTATTCGCCCTTTCCGCATCGTCAACAGCCAGTTAAAGATCTTAATTCCGGTTGGAATCGCAATCGCCATGGTCGTGATGGAGAAAATACTATTCGTCAGTGGCCCTTGACCCATCGTAAAGAAGTGATGTGTCCAGACCAAGAATGAGAAGAACGAAATGATCACAATCGAAGCGACCATTGATTTATAGCCGTACAAGTTCCGACGTGAAAACGTCGAGATGATCTCACTATAAATACCGAATGCCGGCAAAATCAGGATATATACTTCCGGATGTCCCCAAACCCAGAACAGGTTTGCCCAAAGCATATCCATACCGCCATTGGTCATCGAGAAGATATGGGTGCCGAATATCCGGTCCATTGTCCCCAACAATAGTACAACTGTCAGGACTGGGAACGCGAACACAACAATCGCATTCGTAATAAGAGCCGTCCATGTAAACATTGGCATTTTCATCAATGTCATACTTGGTACGCGCATTTTAAATATTGTCGCCATGAAGTTAATCCCAGAGATTAACGTACCGATACCTGCAATCTGAATCGATAACAGATAATAATTCGTCCCTACGGATTGGCTAAAATCATTTCCTGCAAGCGGGAAATACGAAGTCCAACCAGCATCAGGAGAACCACCAACAACGAATGAGATATTGAATAACATTGCTCCCATAAAGAACAACCAGAAACTAAGTGCGTTCAAACGAGGGAACGCTACATCACGTGCTCCGATTTGTAAAGGTACAACGAAGTTCATGAGGGCATAGATAAATGGCATCGCCATAAAGATAATCATAACTACTCCGTGAGTTGTAAAAACCTCATTATAATGCTGCGCATCTAGCAATGTATTATCGGGTACAGCTGTTTGCGCCCGCATCATAATCGCATCTGCACTACCACGGAATAACATGAGCAATGCGGCAATCAGGTACATAATACCAATCTTTTTATGGTCAACTGTTGTCAACCACTCACGCCATAAATAACCCCATTTTTTAAAATAAGTTAAGCCGATAAGAATCGCAATCACAGTAAGACCAATGGCCACCATTGATGCGTAAATCGCCGGACTTGGATGAGGTATGGCAAATCGATCAAAGTAATCCATACTTTTAGAACTCCTTTCGTAAAAATCAATACTCGATTTGTAAAGCTTTAGATGTCGAAATGACGAATACCTTTGAATTTCTTCGGCGCTTACATTTATACATGCAAGCGTCTATTCAACTTCTATAGTCGTGATGAAACAAATTATTCCCCGTGCACATGTTCATCACTTGGATCTGCTTCTTGGTGATGTCCCTCTGGTGGAGGTGAAAATTCCAAGTGAGTCCCATTGAACGTAGATCGTCCAAGATGGCCTGGTGCTAATAACTCCTCGAACTTCTCTTCCGTAAGAGGCTTAGCCGTTGTTTTCACGTCCTCCACCCATTTATCAAAATCAGCTGCCGACATGGCTTCCACGTCGAACATATTTTCAGCGAAGCCTTTTCCGCTGAAGTTTGCATTTCTTCCCATGTATTCGCCCGGAACATCAGCTCCCAAATGTAAAGTGGTCACCATATCCGACATGGCATACTTTTGTCCGCCAAGCTGTGGAATCCAAAAGCTTGTAATTGGCCCGTAAGAGTAGAGCCTAAATTCCAACGGTCGATCTGTTGGGATATTCAAATAGTTCACTGTTTCGATATTTTCTTCTGGATAGCTAAAATGCCACTTCCAGTCAGACGAAGATGCATAGACAATCAATGGCTTTTGGTTCTCATACCCTTTCGGCGTTGCCTCAACTTCATATGTTGATTTAACCGTGATAATTGAAAGGAAAACTATAATTAGTACTGGAATCGCAACAATAATCGCTTCAACAATTGGATTGCCCTCGATATGTGGGGGTTCATAATCTGCCTTTTGTTTCGAAGCACGATATTTTACTACGATGTATGCCAACATACCGAAAACAACAACGACAACGAACGCCATAGTCGCCATCGATATCCAAATAACATCGGCAATTGTTTTAGCTTGTGGCCCTTTTGGATCCAAAACCATGACCGGTTCACAACCCGCCAACACGGCGATAAGACCAATCACCAAACTTAAAAAAGCCCATTTCATTCTCAATGGAAGTACCCCTTTCTATTGTTTTATAACTTTGGAAACGTTACGTAAAAGTATAGTATTTGATGGTTATTACAATACTGGATTCATCTTAATATAATAAAATCGCAAAAACAATTACCTAGGATGAACTTCACAAATAGTTCACCATAAATACGACTAATCATGTCACAAAACAGCCATGAATCGGTGATTTTTTGGTCACATTTGGGGGTATTAACCTGGAATACCATTACGAAAAAGTAATACATTTTATATATTTTAATAAAACGATATTTCACTATTTATAAAAGCACACCCATCGTTATATTTTATTGTAGGAGCTCATTCCAACCGCCTTCAACTTCTTTTTGTTCACACAAAAAAACACCTTCTCTTAGCCTGAAAAAGGTGTTTTTACATTACAGAAAAAGTATTTAGACATTAAAGTATTTAGTCGTTATATTTCCCCTAACACTTTCCTTTATCCGACTTGGCCCTGTCATCATTTCACCAACAGTATACTCCGATTTTTCCAACTTCGTATCCACCTATACCAAAACTTCCGAGTACTTTATTGAAAATTGACATGAGTGGATCCTCCCTCATTCATATACGTTCGATTAGTTTACGAACCTTGCGGATAGAAGGTTTCATTCTTTGAGTAATTAGCTGTTAAGCGTCTGTTACAGTTCCGTTCTAAATCTCCATTACCATCATAAAATGAATGGATTCCGACTTTCATATGAAAAACAAAGGAGATTAGAATATGTATGCTATTCATTATTATGAAAACAAAATCTATGTACTAAATCTGGCACGTAGAACTGTCCCTTCCGTCGATGATCTTGTGAAAATCAAAGGACGAAACGGAAAAGTGATTCGTGTACTGGAGATAAAGGAAAACGTTTATCATGTGTTCATAGAGTTTGAAAAAATTGTAGATAAGAGCAAAACGGCTGCGAATGATTTCGGGAAAAAGAAAAAAAGATGATGTGACAGCTTCTGTTAGCCTACAGGTATCACTATCCCCTACAAGGGGTCATTGGTAGGCAAAGCAAGCAATCCATCCTATATGAGCTGTATACTCAAGTATGGATTGCTTTTAATCGCATAGTCCGTGTCACAAAAACACTGATTATTATCTCAGTGTTTTTGTTATTTTTATTTAACTGTTTAGTTCGCGATAATCTATTACTGTTCTTATGAATCACCGAAGTCTGATACTATAATGCCAATGCTGCGCATCTCTTATCTCCTATGTGGAAGTCACCATGAATAATTCGGGTTAGTTGAACAGTTTTTTATATACTAATATGAACGTTCCCCAAACCGCAGTAACTCCTACAATTGATAATAATAAAAATAGAGGCGAAATAATCATACCAAATGCTACTTCATTCTGTAGAATTTCTACTTCCTCCCGAGCACTTTCAAAATCCGCCTCATAGGATTTTGTTTGTATATAACCGACTAGTATCATACCAGCGAAATAAATCACATGAAAGATTATGGAACCCAGAAATGCTTGTAGTACAGTTTTCAAATAATCCTCCCCTATGCCAAGAATATCCCATCCTTTTAGGAATGCTGCTTACATTAGTTTAAGCTAGAATAACATCCGCCCTGCAATCAACATCGGTTATTTCACAGTTAATTTCTTTCCACTGAGGAGAACGTAAAACCACTGTTTCTACTTCGAAATTTGGAAAAACAGGTTTAGTTTGCTTTGCCAACTATAATAACATTGCAAGAGGCAAGAAATTAAGTTCCCGAACACAAAAAAACGGTTACATTTCTCTCGAAATGTAACCGTTTTTTCAAAGTGACATTGCATGCCCGTGCCTTGCTAAATACTCTTCCTTCTCTTTATAATCCGGCATAATGCTTCCAACACGTCTCCAAAATGATCGATCATGATTCATATGCAATAAATGACATAGTTCATGGACAACCACATAATCGATGACTTCAATTGGGGCCATGGCTAGACGATAATTAAAGGTTAGTTTTCTATCCGAACTACAACTACCCCACTTGGCTTTAGACTCTACTATTTCAATGGTTTTGGGCCTTACTTTCAGTTGTTTTTGATAAACTTTTATCCGTTCTCCCACAATCGTCTTACAGCTATTGATATAAAACTTCTTGAGATTCCTTTTAAGTGTCTCTTCATCTAACTCATTTATCTCTATTAATTCATGAAGAAAACACTCTTTCCCAAGGTATAAGAACTTCCCTTGAGCATGATACTCTCTTGCTTTAGGGATTTCTCGAGCTACTTCAATTTCATGAATTTTCTCTAGTATCCTTTTCCCTTTACTCTCTATTGCACTAACAATCATTTCTTGACTTGTGTCTTTGGGTGCCTTAACAGTTATAAAACCAAACGAATCAATATGAATGGATAGCTTCTTCCTATTTCCATACTGAACATCAACTTTAATCATTTCATTTTCAATTTCAACCTTCATATCTAGCATCACCTTTATACATTTATTCCTAACCCTTGTTTTAAACTTATCCACTTTGTTCTTTCTATTCTTAACCACAATCAATCGTTTCATTTCCTGATACATTCATCTTAGTGGGTATTAACCATTCTGGCAACAAACGCTCCGTAGAATAAGACAGTATAACTAAACTTGAGAAAAATCCTAAGAACCAAAAATAGCTAAATACTGATTTTGCAAAACAAATCTATTATCTTTCCATCCTAATGTGTTCATAATATACCCCAAAGAATCTGCATTATATCTTCCAGCAATTTTTTGATAGGCTAAAAGCTCATACACTTTATTTGAATCGAAATCTACTGGATATAAACCGCTTAAAGGGTTCACAAAACCAGTTATGGGGCTTTTCAGCTTTCCATTCCCATCATATATTTCAGTTAAATACTCAGGATCTCTTGTAGATATGTCGATAATGTACTTATGATTATTTACCTTGCTGACAACTTCAACTTTGTAATTGTCTTGATAAGTAACGTCATATTGGTATCGATCATTATAAACATTAAAATCAAAAAGTAATTTTGCTTTATTATCAACAAAGGAAACAACATAATGGTACATAATTCCCCCACTACCGCCTGTAGCAATACTTATTAATATATCAGCTACACCATCCCCAGTAAAATCACCCAAGAATAAGGAAGGATCATATCCTACATTTTCACGAAGTGGGATACTTGTTAACACGCCTGTTCTCCCATCCTTAACATGAAGAGTTATATTTTGAGTAAATGGACTATCTGAAGTCTTTATTCCAGTTAGATAGACATGATCAGTTACTCCATCTCCGGTTACATCTCCCTGAACAAACGCAACAATACTAGGTTGTCTCCCATTAGCCCTAGAGTAATGAATATTCATAACATGCTCCTTTACATAATGACTTTAATTATATCTATCCTATGAGTTAATAGAATGATTGCTACTAGTTGTATAACATTAATAAAGTACCAACTCCCCCTAAAATTCAGAATTTTTCAGAACCTGAGATCTTTCCCTTGCAATTGCATTAGAATAGGGGTAAAGTTTGTCTAATTAGAAATTCACTTATTTCAAAATTTTTGAAGTAAGGATAGAGGCGCAAAGACCATCAGTACACAATCGGAGGATAATGAGATCCTATGACAATTGTGGAAAGGGGAATTTGCCGAAGTGGAGAGAATCTCATTTTCTTGAAGCTGGTTCTGTGTTGAATAAACACAGAATTGTCATATAGGAAACTATATGGAGGGCTATCTTATGCAAAGAAATAATTTATTATTTCTACTGCAACAACGAGCCCTCGTTGTTGCTTTTTTGCGTTAATTCACTAACCGCCCTTCTTCCTCTATTTTTTTAAAATAAATGATAGGATGTGGAGAAATAATGAATTTCGGACAAGTATTAACTGCTATGGTAACTCCTTTTGATGGAAATGGTGAAATTGATTTTCCAGCTACAAAAAACTTAATTAATTATTTAATTGCTAATGGAACAGAAGGCTTAGTGATATCTGGTACAACAGGAGAGTCTCCGACGTTAACAGAAGAAGAAAAGGTCAATTTATTCAAGTTTACAGTGGACGTTGTGAATGGAAGAGTTCCGGTAATTGCTGGTACGGGATCGAACAACACAAAAGGATCAATTGAACTAACAATACTTGCAGAAGATGTAGGTGTCGATGGTATTATGCTCGTTGCGCCATACTATAACAACCCATCCCAAGAAGGATTATTTCAACACTTTAAGACAATTGCGGAGGTCACATCTTTACCAATTATGCTTTATAATGTTCCCGGACGCAGTGTTGTCAACATATCTGCTGAAACAGTCATTCGCCTTTCAAAAATACCAAATATCGTTTCTATTAAAGAGGCAAGCGGTAATTTAGATGCGATGGTCGAAATTATTACTCATACACCTGAAGATTTTTCATTGTATAGCGGTGATGATGGTTTAACGATTCCAGTGTTATCGATTGGTGGAGTCGGTGTCATTTCTGTAGCGTCCCATGTTATAGGGAATGAAATGCAAACGATGATTGGACATTTCAAAAGCGGCAATATCCAAGAGGCAGCTCGGGATCATCGCAGATTACTTCCAATGATGAAAGCACTTTTTGCTGCTCCAAATCCATCACCTGTAAAAGCAGCTTTGAATTTAAAAGGAATCTCTGTCGGTGGTGTCCGCTTACCTATGATTCCTTTAAACGATGAACAACTAAGTTCACTAGGGCAAACACTAAATCTCTGTGAAACAGTAACTTCATAAAGGACCTTTGTGAAAGGTGCCAGCGTTTAAAAATAATTCATAAATCAAAAAGACACTGGCACCAATCACTCTATCTGATCGTCAAAAAGCTTAGTTGGTGCGAAATATACTGCTAACACAGTTTGTATACCACTATTCTCTTTAAACAAAAAAACCACAACCCGAATGGCTGTGGCAGTCCAACATATAGATTTCCAAGAAAATAGTTTGAAAGCGATTGGGTGTGAAATTGCCAATCAGCCTTGATTACATAAAACGCATTACTTTCTCAACGCTTTAGCAGGCTCTGTACGAATTAGCTTGTAGCTAGCTATTATGCTAATAACACTAACAATAACACCTGTGGAAAGTATGGATAGGAAGATTTGTTGTGGGGTGATGGGTATTGCCAAATTGAACACTATACCGATTAAATAAGTACAGCCAATAAGGATCGCTTGAAAAACAGCTGACATTGCTGATAAAAGCAGGTTTTCACTGACAATCATTTTCCGTATCGTGCCTTTGTTATAGCCCAAAGCAGACAGTAGCCCTATTTCCTTGTATCTTGAATTTTGCGTTTTTATTAGTAATACTGCACTTATAAACAAACCAATCGCTAATATTAAACTAGAAACGATAAAGAACAAACGACTAAGACTGTTGAATGTACTTTGCAAAGTTCCTACTTCTTTAGCTGAATTTTTACTAGCAATTTTTTTATCAGCTAGCATTTGACTTACTGGAACAATATCTTCAAAGTCTTTTACATCGTAGCTAATGGAGTAGTATTTTTCACCTTTCATTTTGTTATAAAACGCCTGTTCAATATCGGAGCTTACAAAGAAATCATCGTAGCCTGCATTAAAAATACCGCTTACCGTCAACGTGTATGCATTTACATCATTTTGTAAAGTGAGTTCTTGTCCAAGCAATTTACTAATATCATTTCCAAACTTTTTAGCGAGACTTGGACTTAGCGCTATTTCCTTTTCACCTGTTTTCGGCATAGAACCATATGACATCTTTTCAGTAGCCTTTGCCATTGGGTATTTCTCTGCCATCGCTTCGGTTTTATCACCCAGCTTTAACGTAACATCCGTTATTTTGTATTGATAATAAACATTTTCGATACGTTCATCGGCGTTCAGCATTTTAAAAACTGTTCCATTATCCTCGCCTTGAATATAACCGTTGCTAAAGGCGGTGTTTTTATCCTTAAAATCAGAAATAGACTTGTCCGTACTATTTCCCGAAGATAAAGACAACATAAATACAAGGATACCGATGGCAATTGCCAAACTGACAGCCATATAGCGTGTACGATGCACTTTAAAGTTCTTAAGTCCTCGCTTGAACGCAGATACTTTGATAGCCTTATTTATACTGAGTTTATGATCACCAGTACTATCCTTTTGGATGTCTGTTTCTTTCGAGATAATTTTCCCATTCTCAATCTGAATGACTTCATCTGCAAAGCTGCAAATCTTTTTATCATGGGTGATCACAACAACCAAACGGTCTTTGGAAATCTCTTTTAAAAGTTCCATAATTTCATTGGAGTTGTTACGATCTAATGCTCCTGTTGGCTCATCCGCCAAGATAATTCGAGGATTGCTAATTAACGCCCTTGCAATCGCAACCCTCTGCTTTTGACCGCCCGACAGATTTCCGATTTTCTCATCAGCTTTTTGTGATAATCCTAATTTATTGAGCAGTTCTTCGGCGTTCCCTCTGTTTTCCTCTTCACTTAACGTATTTAACTCACTAGAAAGCATGATGTTATCCAGTGCCGTATATCCACTTAAAAGATGATAGTTTTGAAAGATAAACCCTATATTATCTCTACGATACGCACATAATTCATCGGCATTCATGTTGCTGATAGAACTACCCAAAACCGAAATATCACCGCTGTAATCGCTGTCGAAACCTGCAATCATATTCAGTAAAGTACTTTTACCGCAACCCGATGCACCTAAAAGGCACACAAGTCCTTGGCTTGGAAAGTTAAAACTACTATTATCGATAATAGGTGAATGATCATACCGTTTTACAAGGTTATTGATTTGTATCATTATCTGTCACCTGTCTTCAAAGCAATCGTTGTATTAGTCTTCATGTAGGCAATAGCAGTTGTAAAGTATGCCACAACGCCTACTAAAGCAATGAATAGCGCTCCTGAAAACAACATCTTAGGCTCTAGAATACTTGCGCTGAACAATCCTTCGGTAGCTGAATTAATAAGTGGTGATGCAACAAGCATTAACAGAATTGCTGTAAAGACTTCTGTTATCTTCTCCGTCAAGTTCAGGAGACTCAAATGAGCATTACTAAATCCGCTGACTTTATAAATTGCATATTCTCTTTTTCTCATAAAACCTGTAATCAAGAAGATCGCAATAACCATAACGACAGACAAAGTCCCTATAAGCGTACTTGCAGAACCCGTTTGTTCAGTTGTTTGCTCATTTAATCTAACAATATCCTCAACGAGTTCAAATTGGCCTAGTGGCACAATGCCTTGTTCATTCAGCTCGTCTTTAATGGCAATCATATCTGTAGGGGTCTTAGCTCGAATAAGAAAATTCATCGCGTTATTTTCAATTCCCGCTTGTCTTCTCATGTCGTCAAGTGCAACTTTACTAAAAAAGAAAGAGTCATCAACACTGAACTCTATCATTTCTCCTTCATATTCGTAACGGCTAGTTGTATCTGCAACCCCTACTATAATTGCAGTTATGGATGCCTCTCGTAACACAGGCTCCCCTGTATCCCAGTTGTACACTGCGCTGTTAAATTCGACTTCTTTACCAATTGCTTGCTTGTTTGAAAGACCCAATGCTTCAACAAAACTTTCAGGGACAACAATTTCATTGTCTTTGCCTGTTGGCATTTTTCCTTCTACCAACTTATTGATTAACGGCGTGCTGCCCGTGCTTTGTATGTTAGATTCCTGACCGTCGACAGATACTTTTATATCATTAAAAGCTTGTGTAAAGACTGTGAAATCAACACGTCCGTCGACTACATAGTCATCATATAAGCCGCCAATATCCTGAGTGACATTCGCATTTGGCTTTTCTTCTCCATCACCATTTGTTTCTCCAGCACCTATAAAACTACCAACCACACTAATATCTGTAAGTCCTTCGCCATACGTATCAATTAGCTCGTCAAATTCGCCTTGACTGCTGCCCTCAATTGTTCCACTTACAGTTGTAAGCAAAAATGTACCTGCAACCATTAGAGAAAGAGCTGAAACTAAATATCGTCCAAATTTGCTTTTCACATTCGATTTAGTGATTGCAAAAGCATTTTTGATTGATAAACGATGGCTTTCATTGTATGCAAGGCCTTCTTTATCCGTGACCACTTCATGTGGGACTGCGACTGCTCCCTCATCTAAGTCCAATATAGTTGATTTTCTATCAATTAATTTCGTATCGTGAGTAACAATGATAACTGTCCTTTTTTCTGCAATTTTTTTCAGAATAGCCATTGTTGTTTTTGTCGTTTTTTCATCCAAAGCACTTGTTGGCTCATCGGCAATAATCACCTGTGGATTTTTCATCAGTTCTCTCGCGATGGCAACACGCTGCTTTTGCCCGCCTGAAAGATCCTTCACTTTTCGATGTGCAAGGTCCGCAATTTCAAGTTCTTTTAAAACCTTGTCAGCATCCTTTTGACTTTGTTCATATTTTAAATACTGTGGTAGCAATACATTTTGTAAAACCGATACATCTTCAAGTAAATTAAAATCCTGCCAAACAAATCCGAAGATGTTGTTATAAAAATAACTCTTTTCATTAGCCGTTAATTGTTTAATACTCTTACCACGATAGTAAACCTCACCATCAAAACTTTGTTCCATGCCACTAATGATTTTCAAAAGAGTAGTCTTACCACTCCCCGAAGCACCTACTATAAAGTTGAGTCCTTTTCCCATTGTAAAAGAAATATCTTTCAAAGCGAATTCGCCGTTATATTGTTTTGATACATTTCTAATTTCAAACATTTGTTTATTTCTCCTATCTATAATTCTAAAACACTTTCTAAATATGACGTTTCCCATAGCGAGCTTATCGCGCGTCGTTTAGATTGCGTCATAAAAAACTTCTAACGAATGACTGTACTATGATTAGCCCCTAGCACAAAATTCGTTAGAAGGTATGTTGTATTTGATAGTACACAGGCTTTTACTACAAACTTGTTTCGCGTTGGATTAATCCGACTGATTGACCAAAATTCGGCTCACGATTTCATATTTGAGTAAAAACTACTTTTTCACAACTTATTTTTTTACTGCTTCTGCTGATGATGTCGGTTCTACTGATGACGATGACAGTTCTGCTTCTGCTTCGAATGCTGCGATTTCTTCAGCTGTTGCTTTTCTTGCGGGTGTTGTCTTTACTGCTGGTGTTGATTCTCCTTCGAATGCCGCCATTTCTTTTTCTTCTGCCGTTGCTTTCACTTCAAATGCTGCGATTTCTTCTGCTGTTGCTTTTCTTGCAGGAGTTGTCTTTACTGCTGGTGTTGATTCTCCTTCAAATGCCGCCATTTCTTCTGCCGTTGCTTTTACTGCCGATGTCGTTTTTACTGCAAATGCCGATTCCTCTTTTACATCCTGTGAAGAAGCTGATCCAAATCCTGCTCCTACCATTACCGTCACTGCCAGTGTCGCTGCACCAATTAATAGAGATTTTTTCATTTCTAATTCCTCCTGATTTTTAATCGCTATGCGATATAAAGTTGGGCTGTTGATTCCCACAACTCTAATTTACCTAACGAATGTGACCGCAGTATGACGACGTAAAAAGATGTTGTAAATTCCCCTTTGTATATGGACAGTAACCGCAAATGTGGTACGTTAATGACAAAGCATTATAGAAAGGGTGGTTTATAGTGAAGCATATCCTACTTGTTGAGGACGAATTGCCGATCGCTCAGCTATTAAAAGCATACTTAGAGAAAAATAACTTTTTAGTTACTCACCATTCAGGTGAAGGGGATGTAGTTCAAACATATGTAGACGTTAGTCCTTCATTGGTACTGCTCGATTTGATGCTACCTCAAAATGATGGACTAGAAATTCTAAAGCAAATCCGTCAATACAGCAGTTGTCCCGTCATTATCCTAACGGCTAAGGGGAGTGTGCCCGAACGATTAGCTGGGCTTGGACTGGGGGCAGATGATTATATCACGAAGCCATTTGATCCTGAGGAGGTTGTGGCTCGCGTTCAAGCCGTATTACGCCGTTCCTCCCATTTAGAAGATAATGAAACGATTCGATTAGGTCATCTTGTCATCAATCTTACGACTCATTCAGCCTCTTTTTACGATGAGTTAATTCCTTTATCACCACGTGATTGGGGACTGCTTGCGTTTTTAGGACAACACCCTAATCAATGCTTTACGCGCGATCAACTATTAGATTCTGTATGGGGCATGAATTATGAGGGGGCAGATAGAGCGGTAGATGCTTCCATTAAAAGACTCCGTCAACACTTACGTGATTGGTCAACTGATGAGGGTGAAATTAAGACAGTGCGTGGAACGGGGTATGTGCTAAATGTCAACTAACTTACAGTCTGACAACGGCATCCCTTTACTGCGTTTTTGGACACGAAGATATGCAAGTGTATTAATAGCAATCCTTATCATCTTAGGAATGATCGCTGGTGTATGGATAAAAGTGAATCAAAATATACAAAGTTTCCAATTACTACAGGCGAGAGCTGAACAATTGAGTGTTTCGTATATACGCTCTATGGAAATATTACAATCACAACCAAGTTCTCGCCAAGATGAATTATCTACTACACCTGCCTTGCTCGCTACACCGGCTACACTAGTTACACCTACGGAAATAGCGCGTCCTGTTGCTCGAGATTTTATGCAAATTTTTAATGAAGATGGTCATAGTCTTGTTGATTTTTCTAGTCTAGACATATCATTGCCCGAGACGCTTGCTGAAACACCTTCTACTATAGACAGTGTGCTAAGCGGTAAATCAACTAAAGAAAAAATCAAAATCAACGATAGTACATGGCTACGTATAGGTATCCCTCTACGTGAAGATGGGGATGTTATAGGCGCCTTATATTTAAGTACCCCTGCACCAGAAATACTTTTGAATATCGAAACGTATGGATTTCTCGTACTTATTATTTTAGGGATTGCATTTGGAGGTTGGCTTGTCATCTATCACCTTTCAAGAAAGTTAATTCTTCCTTTGCATCAATTAACTGTAGCTGCGAGACAAGTTTCAGATGGAAATTACTCGTCGCCCCTACCATCAGCAACATCAGTAAAAGAGGCTGAATTACAACAACTTTTCTCGTCTTTCCAGACAATGTCACAACGTTTGCAACAACTTGAACAAATGAGAACCGATTTGCTTGCAGGCGTTTCTCACGAATTGAGGACCCCTATTACTTCGATACGCGGTATGATTCAAGCCGTCCAAGGAGGCGTTGTTTCGGGGGACACAGCCAATCAATTTTTAGTTACAACATTAGAAGAAGCTAAGAGAATGCAGAAAATGGTGGAAGATTTATTAGATTTTGCGTCATTAGAATCCAGTGCAATTCATGGGTATTTCGTATTAGTATCCCTATCAGAAGTAGTAGATGAGGCAATCCAACAGGTTCATTCCATAGATGGTTTTAAAGAGATAGACATTGATGTCTCTCCTTCAATCAAACAATTGAAAATAGTAGCTGATAGAGGTCATCTTAAGCAAATTCTGCTTAACCTCTTCATGAATAGTGCCAGAGCAGAGGCTACTAAAATCATGTTAATCATCACTTTTAAAGAAGAAAAGCTACACCTTGATATAGTAGATAATGGTAAAGGGATAGCAGAACCAGAAATTCCTTATATCTTTGAACGCTATTACCGAGGAGACAGTAAAAGAAAGAAGAAGCAGGGGTTAGGACTTGGGTTGCCATTAAGTCGATTACTTGCTGAAGCTAATAATTGTGAATTGTTCTTAGTATCATCCTCACCGCATGGAACTATATTTCGTCTCATGTTACCCATTGAATAATATATGATGTGGGTATGAATTGCCTACAACAACTTGTTGACAGTAGGTATTTTCTTAATGTATAAATTGAAAGGACCGCGGGAAAACATTTTTTCCCACGGTCCCTTCAATTTATAAGCTTATATCATTTTCTCTTTTGCCTCGCACCCCAAGTTCATGAAAGAAATTGATGCATTTTATCAGTGACAATACCTCGGTTAAATTCTTTCTCCATATGTACTATAAGCTAATAATCCGCTATCCCTTTCGTAATACGGTATACTCTTTCCCTTAAACATAAAAACAAATAAAAGCACAGAGATTCACTAGAGAACCTTTGCGCCTTCATTTGTTATTCAGTGTCCCTTTGCATGCTAGCTTTCATATCGGATATTTACTATACAAGCTTATGTTCTTGGATAAAACCTTTTAATACTTCGCTTAAATTAGGGCTAC